>NZ_JBFUGW010000183.1:0-12813 GCF_056402735.1 Rhizobacter sp. P3_C12 | reverse complement strand
GTCATCACCCAGGGGCCGCGGGTTTCGTAGGTGCCGCCCAGGATGTTGTCGGAGTGATGAATCTCKTCGCSGTRGCGGGWRTCGAYGACCTGRCGSAWGCGGAAGTGCACGCCGTCGGTCTCATGGTCGAGGTAGGTGCACTCGCGGATCGTGTAGTCGTCCGGCGCATTGCGCACCGACGAGCAATCGGTGCCGTTCCAGCCCTCCATGAGCCCGATCATGTAGCTCACGGACGCAGGCACCGAGTCGAACCAGACAAGGGTCGAAAAGTTGTAGCTCGCCTTGTACTGCGTGATCGGTTGCGCTGCAACCGACTCGACCCACCACAGGCACGCTTGCGCCATCAGCAGCATCAGCGCTGCCATCTTCCTGCGCTTCACGGAACGCTCCTCGTCTCGCCTCGACATCGGTGAACACCTGCGGTGTTTGACCGACTACCTGTGCTCGCGGCGAATCCTCTGGAGGAACTGCATCGACGCGGCCGGCGGATTAGACGTGAACGAAATGACCGCGGCAAGACTCGCCAGCCGCTGGAATCGTTGCCGCGCCGCGGATTTGACACTTGTTCACTTTTCCAGCGCCCCCACGATCCCCGCCCGCACCGCCTCCGACAACTCCCGCCGCTGCGCATGCGCCGAGTAATGCGCCGGCAGCACCGTCACCTGCGCCGTCAACCCCTCGGCCCTCACCACCCACCACAGCGATTGCAGCAGGCTGGTGTCGCCGATGTAGGCCGCGGCCGGGCTCACCGGCTGCGTCGCGTCGGCATAGCGCAGCGCGAGCGGCTGCACCGGCACGCCGGTGGTGATCGCTGCCTGCAGCAGGTTGGCGTGGAACGGCAGCACGCCATGCCCGTCGCTGGTCGTGCCCTCCGGAAAAACCGCGATCACGTGCCCCTCCTGCAGCGCCTGCGCCACCTGGTGCACCACGCGCATCGCGTCGCGCTTGCGCTCGCGCTCGATGAACAGCGTGCCGCCGCAGGCCGTCAGCCAGCCGATCACCGGCCAGCGACGGATGTCGGCCTTCGACACGAAGCGCGCCGTGTGCGCCGCATTGATCGCGAGGATGTCGATCCACGACACGTGGTTGGCGACGATCATCACCGGCGCCGCATGCACCTCGCCCCGCACCACGACACGGATGCCCAGCACCCGCAGCATCGCCGCACACCACGGCCCGACGCGCCTCACGCGCCGTGCAGGGCTCAAGAACGGAAAGATGAACGCGCAGATCAGCACCCCGCGCACCACGTGCGCGAGGCAGGCCACGATGCGCCAGACGGCGCGCAGCGTCCGCACGGCCTCAGCGGGCCGTCGGGGCTTCGAACGCCACCTGCCCGGCCACGATGGTCGCGGCCACGCGGCCCGGCAGCTCGTAGCCGGCAAACGGCGAATGCCGGCCCTGGCTGCGGAACTTCGCCGGCTCCACCGTCCAGCGCGCCGCCGGGTCGAACAGGCACAGGTCGGCCACGCCGCCTTGCACCAGCCGCCCCGCGCTCGAGCCGAGCGAGCCCAGGCTCTCGCCCAGCACGCGCACCGGGTCGCAGGTCAGGCGCGCCAGCGTCTTGGCCAGCGGCAGGCCCTGCTCGTCACCCCACTTCAGCGCCAGGCTCAGCAGCAGCTCCAGCCCGGTCGAGCCCGGCTCGGCCTCGGCGAACGGCAGGTTCTTGTTGTCCTCGTCGACCGGCGTGTGGTCGCTGACCAGCGCATCCACCGTGCCGTCAGCCAGCCCGGCGCGGATCGCGTCGCGGTCGCGCTGCTGGCGCAGCGGCGGCGTCAGGCGCATCGCGGCGTTGAAGTAGCCGATGTCGATGTCGGTCAGGTGCAGGTGATTGGCGCTCACGTCGCAGGTGACGGGCAGGCCTTCGTCCTTGGCGCGCCGCACCAGCGCGATGCCGGCCGCGCTGCTCAGGCGGCACAGGTGCACGCGCGCACCGGTGACGCGCATCAGCTCGAAGATCACGTGCAGCGCGATCGTCTCGGCGATCACCGGCACGCCCGACAAGCCGAGCCGCGTCGCCAGCGCGCCGCTCGCAGCCACGCCCTTGCCCAGGTGCGCATCCTGCGGCCGCAGCCACACGGTGTAGCCGAAGGTGGACGCGTACTGCATCGAGCGCTGCAGCACCAGCGTGTCGGTCAGCGGCGCATCGGCCTGCGAGAAGCCGACGCAGCCGGCCTCCGTCAGCTCGGCCATCTCGGTGATCGCCTCGCCGGCCAGCCCGCGCGTCAGCGCACCCAGCGGGTACAGGTGCGCGTGGTTCAGGTTGCGCGCACGGAACTTCAGCATCTCGACCAGGCCCGGCTCGTCGAGCGGCGGGTCGGTGTCGGGCGGGCACACCAGGCTCGTGACGCCGCCGGCCACCGCCGCGGCCATCTCCGATTCGAGCATGCCCTCGTRCTCGTGCCCCGGCTCGCGCAGCCGCGCCGCCAGGTCGACCAGGCCCGGCGCCACCACCAGCCCGCCCGCATCGATCGTGCGGCTGGCGTGGAAATCGGCGCTCACGCTGCCGATCGACACGATGCGGCCGGCCGCGATCGCGAGGTCGCCGGTCTGGTCCATGCCCGAGGCCGGGTCGATCAGCCGGCCGTTCTTGATCAGGAGTTTCATGCGTTGTTTCCGGCGATGGTGGACATCACGGCCATGCGCACCGCGATGCCGAAGGTGACCTGCGGCAGGATCACGCTCTGCTTGCCGTCGGCCACCGACGAATCGATCTCGACGCCGCGGTTGATCGGCCCCGGGTGCATCACGATCGCATCGGGCTTGGCGAGCGCGAGCTTCTCGTCGGTGAGCCCGTAGTTCTTGAAGAACTCGCCGGCGCTCGGCAGCATCGCGCCGCTCATGCGCTCGTTCTGCAGGCGCAGCATGATGATCACGTCGGCGCCGCGGATGCCCTCGGCCATGTCGTGGCACACCCGCACGCCCATCTCGTTCAGGTCGCCCGGCACCAGCGTCTTCGGGCCGACCGCGCGGATCTCGGGCACGCCCAGCGTGGTCAGCGCATGGATGTCGGAGCGCGCCACGCGCGAGTGCAGGATGTCGCCGACGATCGCCACCGTCAGGTTGCTGAAATCCTTCTTGAAGTGCCGGATCGTGTACATGTCCAGCAGCCCCTGCGTCGGGTGCGCATGGCGGCCGTCACCGGCGTTCACCACGTGCACGTGCGGCGCGCAGTGCTGCGCGATCAGGTAGGGCGCGCCGCTCTCGCCGTGCCGCACGACGAACATGTCGGCATGCATCGCCGACAGGTTGGCGATGGTGTCGAGCAGGCTCTCGCCCTTGGCCGCGCTCGATTTCGCGATGTCGAGGTTGATCACGTCGGCCGACAGCCGCTTGGCGGCGATCTCGAAGGTGGTGCGGGTGCGCGTGCTGTTCTCGAAGAACAGGTTGAACACGCTCTTGCCGCGCAGCAGCGGCACCTTCTTCACGTCGCGATCATTGACGCTCAGGAAGGTGCCTGCGGTGTCGAGGATGTGGTGGATCACCGCGCGCGGCAGGCCCTCGATCGAGAGCAGGTGAATGAGTTCACCGTGCGCGTTGAGTTGCGGGTTTCGCTTCGAGAGCATCAGCTGCCTTCCTGGATGTCGAAGGTGAATCGGCCGTCGTCGTCGCGTGCGAGACGAAGGCGTTGCTCGCGCGGCAGCGTGATGCGCGCCGCCGAGTAGGCCGGTTGGATCGGGAGCTCGCGCCCGCCGCGGTCGACCAGCACCGCGAGCGTCACGCTGGCCGGGCGGCCGAAATCGAACAGTTCGTTGATCACCGCGCGCGTCGTGCGGCCGGTGTAGAGCACGTCGTCGATCAGCAGGATCGGGCGGCCGTCGACCTCGAACGGCAGCCGCGTCGGGTCGGCGCTCGACATGCCGCGCGACGCGAAGTCGTCGCGGTGCAGCGCGCTGGAGATCACGCCGATCTCGCCCGGCAGCTTCAGCTGCGCGTGCAGCCGCTCGGCCAGCCAGGCACCGCCCGACCAGATGCCCACCAGCACGGTGTCGGGTTGCAGCAGGTTGCGCACGACGGCTTGCAGGTCGGTGTACAACGCCTCGGCGTCGAGAAGCAGTGTGCCCATCAGGTGGTCCTGTCGGTGGAGTTCAAGTCGGTGGAGGCCAAGGGAGGGCTCGCAGGTATTGCTCCAGGATGATGGCCGCCGACGCCGCATCGACGTCGCTCGCCCCCATCGCATGGGCCTCGGTGGTGGTGTAGCGCTCGTCGACCTCGTGCACCGGCAGCCGGAAGCGGCCGTGCAGCTGGCGGGCGAAGCGCTGCGCGCGGACGGTGTTCTCGTGCGGCGCGCCGTCGGGGTGCACCGGCACGCCGACCACCAGCGCGCTGGGCTGCCATTCGGCGATCAGCTTGCCGAGCGCCGCAAAGCGCGCATCGCCGACCGCCGCCACGGTGCGCAGCGGCGTCGCGGTGCGCGTCACGGTGTTGCCGGTGGCCACGCCGACGCGCAGCGTGCCGAAATCGAAAGCCAGGAACGAGCGGGGGGCAGCGGCCTCATGCATGCCCCGCCTCTTGCGAGAGCATGCGCGGGTCGATCCCCAGCAGCGACAGCGCCTTGTCGTAGCGCTGCTCGACCGGCGTGTCGAAGATGATGCCGGGCTCGGCACCGACGTTGATCCAGCCGTTGCGGCCGATCTCTTCCTCGAGCTGGCCGGCGCTCCAGCCGCTGTAGCCGAGCGTGACGAGGATTTTCTTCGGGCCGGCGCCGTGCGACAGCGCCTCGAGCACATCCTTGCTGGTGGTCATCTCGAGCCCGCCGGGAATCTGCAGCGACGAGTTGTAGTGCCCGCCCTCGCCCCCTTCGCCACCCAGCCGCTCGTGCAGCACGAAGCCGCGCTCGGTCTGCACCGGGCCGCCGAAGTAGACCGGCACGTCGGCGAGATCCGCGCGGTCGAGGGTCAGCTCGACCTTCTCGAACAGGTTCTTCAGCTTGATGTCGATCGGTTTGTTGATCACCAGGCCGAGCGCGCCCTTCTCGGTGTGCTCGCACAGGTAGATCACCGCGCCGGCGAAGGTGTCGTCGGCCATGCCCGGCATGGCGATCAGGAACTGGTTCGTCAGGTTGATGGTCGCGGCAGGCATCGGGGCATTTTATGACTGCGGCACACTCGCCCGATGGAAAAGGTTACAGAGCCGTCACTGGACGCCGCGCTGGTGTGGTTCCGGCGCGATCTGCGGGCCGAGGACCACGCCGCGCTGTTCCATGCGCTGAAGGTCGCCCGCAAGGTCTACTGCGGGTTCATCCTCGACCGCGAGATCCTCGATGCGCTGCCGCGCGCCGACCGGCGGGTGGAGTTCATCCGCGACAGCCTGGCCGCGCTCGACGCCCGGCTGCGCGCGCTGGCGCCTGGCGCCGCCGGCCTGCTGGTGCGCCACGGTTTCGCAGCCGACGAACTGCCGCGCCTGGCCCGGGCCCTGCACGTGCAGGCGGTGTACGCGAACCACGACGACGAACCGGCCGCGCTGGCCCGCGACGCCCGGGTGCGCGGCGCGCTGGCCGACCTGGGCATCGCGCTGCACACCGGCAAGGACCATGTGGTGTTCGAGCGCAGCGAGCTGCTGACCGGCAGCGGCAAGGCCTACAGCGTGTTCACGCCATACAGGAACGCCTGGCTGCGCAAGCTGGAGCCGTTCTACGTCAGCGCGTACCCGGTGGAACGCTACGCGCACCGGCTGGCGCCGCCGGCGGAAGATGTCGCGGGCGACATCCCGTCACTGGCCGACATCGGCTTCGAGCCGACCAACCTGCACGAGTTGCACCAGGGCACGGGCGAGGCCGGCGCGCGGGCGCTGCTCGACGACTTCCTGCCGCGCATCGAGCGCTATGGCGAGGCGCGCGACTTCCCGGCGGTGAAGGGGCCGAGCTACCTGTCGATGCACCTGCGCTTCGGCACCGTCTCGATCCGCACGCTGGCGCGCGAGGCCGCGCAGCGCATGCACCACGGCTCGGCCGGAGCGGCGGTGTGGCTGTCGGAACTGGTGTGGCGCGATTTCTACCACCAGGTGCTGCACCATCACCCGCGGGTGGTCGGCGCGAGCTTCAAGCCCGAGTACGACGCCATCAAGTGGGAGCACGGCAAGCACGCGCAGGCGCTGTTCGCGGCGTGGTGCGAGGGCCGCACCGGCTACCCGTTGGTCGATGCCGCGATGGCGCAGATCAACCAGACCGGCTACATGCACAACCGGCTGCGCATGGTGACGGCCAGCTTCCTGACCAAGGACCTCGGCATCGACTGGCGCTGGGGCGAGCGCTACTTTGCGCAGCACCTGAACGACTACGACCTGGCGGCCAACAACGGCGGCTGGCAGTGGGCGGCCTCGACGGGGTGCGACGCGCAGCCGTACTTCCGCATCTTCAACCCGGTGAGCCAGAGCGAGAAGTTCGACGCCGCGGGCAAGTTCATCCGGCGCTACCTGCCGGCGCTGGCACGGCTGTCGGACAAGGCGATCCACGCGCCATGGCTGGCGCGGCCGATCGAGCTCGCCGAAGCCGGCGTGCGGCTCGGCGACACCTACCCGCTGCCGGTCGTGATGCACGACGAGGCACGCGCGCGGACGCTCGAGCGCTACGCGGTGGTGAAAGGCTGATCGTCCGGGTCTTCGTCGGCGTCGTCGGGCGCGTCGCGCCCCCGCGAATCGCCCTGGCCGGTGTGTCGACGGCGCCCGCCACGCGATGCACCGGTCGCACGCGTGACGCCGCCCTTCGTCCGGGAGGTGGAGGGCGCCGCGCCCACGGAGCCTCCGTCGTCCCCCGGTGGATCCCCGCCGGTCACGTCCGCCAGCGCGTCGATCCCCTGCCCGTCCGAGCCGTCGAATCCCGCCGTCCCCAGCGTCACCCGGGCGCCGCCGCGGCACATCGACACCTTCCGCAGCAGGTAGGCCTGGCGGTCGGGCGCGGCGATCAGCGGCTCGATCAGGCCCAGCTGCACCGCGGCATTTCCAACAGGGGCGACTCCCACGGCGCGACTTTCACGGAGGATTGAAGACGAGCAGTGGGTGACCGCGCCGGCCCGGCGGTTCCGTCAGCGGCCCCGCGGCAGGTGCTTTGTCTGCCCGCCCCATGGCATCACAGCACGCGCCGCGGCGCCGCCGTCGCCGCATCGCCGCTGTTCGGCGTGCCGGTCGGCTCGATCAGCAACATGTGCACTTCTTCCTCGGCCCACGGCCGGTGCTGCACGCCGCGCGGCACGACGAACATCTGGCCCGGGCCGAGCGTGACCGTCCCGTCCGGCAGGTCGATGTGCAGCCGGCCCTTCAGCACGAGGAAGAAGTCGTCGGTGTCGGGGTGGGCGTGCCAGCGGTACTCGCCGTTCACCTTCACCACCATCACGTCGTGGCCGTTGTACTCGGCCACGGTGCGCGGGGCCCAGTGGTCGCTGAAGAGTTCGAGCTTGCCGTGCAGGTCGATCGCGTTCATGGAAATCCTGGCATCGAGAGTGGAACTGCACGCAGTCTGCCGCCGCGTGCGGCACCGGTCTTGTACGCTTGTCACATGTCGACCACGCCTTCCGGCGACGCCAACGCCTCGAGTTCTTCGGATTGGGCCCGCTTCCAGCCGGGTGCCACGCCCGAGGTCACGCTGATGCGGGCGCATTTCACCGAGCATGTGTTCGAGCGGCACAGCCACGCGCAGTACGCGATCGGCGTCACGCACAGCGGGGTGCAGACCTTCCACTGCCGCGGCGCCGCCCACGCCAGCCTGCCGGGCGACCTGCTGCTGTTCAACCCCGACGAGGCCCACGACGGCCAGCGCGGCACCGACGAAGGCTTCGGCTATGCGATCCTCTACGTCGACCCGGCCGCGCTGCCGCGCCACCTGCAACGCGAGGCCGGCACGCTCGCCAGCGCCTTCTTCCGGCAGCCGGTGGTGCACGACCCGCCGTCCGCCGCGGCGCTGCAGCGCGCAATGGCGGCCATCGGCCAGCCGCAGGAATCGCTGCGCGGCGAGGCCCTCACCACCGACGTGCTGGTGCGCTTGCTGCAACGGCACGGCGAGACACCGGCGACCGACACCAGGCCGCTGGCCGCCGGTTCACGGCGCATGCTGCGCGTGCGCGACCACATCCGCGCCCATGCGTCGCGCGACCTGTCGGTGGCCGAGCTGGCGCGCGAGGCCGGGCTGTCGCGGGTGCACCTGAGCCGGGCCTTCGCCCAGCACTTCGGCGTGCCGCCGCACGTCTACCTGAACGCGGTGCGGCTGGAACACGCGAAGCGCCTGCTGCTGGCCGGCATCGCGCCCGCGCTCGCGGCACTGGACGCCGGCTTTGCGGACCAGAGCCACTTCAGCCGCCGCTTCAAGGGCGCGACCGGCCTGACGCCCGGCGGCTGGCTGCGCCAGATGCGCGGTCAGGCCGCGGCCGGCGGCGGCGCGAGCACCGCATCCACCAGCGCGGTGTCGAGGTACTCGACCACCTCCTTCAGCTGACCGGCGGCGAGCCTGAAGACGAAGCAGTAGCTGTTGTCGTACGGCTTGCCGGCCCGGGTGTCGACGCGGCCGCGGCACAGCACGACCACGTGCTCGCCTTCGGCGATGAAGCGCTCGGCGGTGTTGGTGTAGGTGCCTTCGAACTGCGCGAACAGGGGCGTGAGCAGTTGCTCGCGCACCGCCGGCTTGCCGCGCCAGGTGCCGGACCAGGCCGAGCTGCCGGTGATCGTCCAGCAGAAGTCGTCGGCCATCGCGTCGACCAGCGGCCGGCCGTTGCCGATGGCCAGCTGCTCGAAGATGCGCTGCAGCAGCAGCTTGTTGTCGAAAGAAGAGGAGGAGGCCATGGCGTTGACGGGGGAGTGGGTCATGCCGCCAGTGGGCGACCTGGAGCACGCTCTAGATCAAGCGATACCCGTCAGCGCTTGAGGGTCTTGGGCTTCGGGTCGGGCTTGCGGGGGCGCGGCAGCGGCCGGCCCTGCAGGTCCGTCGGCGGGCGCGCGCCCTGCGCCACCCAGTCGGCATAGAAGGCGAGCTTGCGGTCGAGCTCCTTCAGCGCCGCCTTCCATTCGGCGATCCGCGCCTCGACCTGCGCACGGTGCGCCGACAGCTGCTGCTGGCGCTGCGGCAGCGTGCGCCGGCCCTGCATCACGAGTGCCGTGTAGGCCCGCATCTGCGCGATCGACATGCCGGTGCTGCGCAGCCGCTCCATCAGTTCCAGCCAGCCGACGTGCCGCTCGCCATACAGGCGCCGGCCGGCCGCGTCACGCACCACGCCGGGCAGCAGCCCCTGCGCCTCGTACCAGCGGATCGCATGCACGCTGCGGCCGGTGCGCCCGGCCAGTTCGCCGATGCGCAGCTGCGGCGTCGGATCGGTGGCCATGGCTCAGGTTCCGCAGGCCGCCAGGTGCGACTGCACGCCGTCGCGGCCTGCCGTCTTCACGCGGTACAGCGCCTCGTCGGCCTGCGAGGCGGCGGGCTCCCAGCCGTCGAAGCGGTCGAAGCGGGCCGACACGCCGATGCTCGCGGTGCAACCGACCCGCTCGCTGCCGGCGGCCGCCGGCACCTGCAGGCGGCCGATGCTGCGGTGCAGCCGGTCGGCCAACGCGAGCGCGATCGCGGGGTCGGCGCCGACGCAGCCGATCAGGAACTCCTCGCCGCCGATGCGCGCGACGAAATCGCCGGCGCGCAGCTGCGACTGCAGTTCACGCGCCACGCCCTGCAACACCGCATCGCCGGTGGCATGGCCCAGCGTGTCGTTGATGCGCTTGAAGTGGTCGATGTCGACCAGCAGCAGCGTCAGCGGTGCGGCCTGGCGCTGATCGAAATGCTGCTTCAGCGCCTGCGCGAGGCCGTTGCGGTTGAACACGCCGGTCAGCGCGTCGCGGGTCGCCAGCTCGGCGAGCTGGCCGTTCAGGCGCAGCAGCATCATCCACACCAGCGTCAGCGCGGTGACCACCGCGGTGACCGACGCGTAGAGGTAGTAGCCCTGGGCCAGCGGGCCGTGGAAGGCGACCGGCATACCGTCGCGCGCGATGTGCGCACCGCGCAGCAGCGTCAGCGCCGACAGGCCGCCGACGATCCCGACCAGCAGCGCGAGCGGCGCGTGCAGCGGGGCGCTCTGCCGGGCGCGCTCTGCCGCGAGGATCCAGCCGATCTGCGCATACAGCAGGCCGATCATCGCGTTCAGCGCGACGTGCCGCGCCTGCGCGCCGCCGAGGGCGGCCGCGGCGACCTCGGTGCCGATCAGCAGCAGCGCCAGCACGCCGACGCGCCATGGCGGCACCGGCGCGCGGCCGACGAACTCGCGCACGCCATCGCCGAACAACAGCACCGCGAGCAGCATCACGCCGTCGGACACCAGGCCGAGCGCATCGACCCCCTGCAGCCCGGCCAGCAGGCGTGCCAGGTAGGCCGCGCCGAACAGGCCGCTCGCCAGCGCCCAGCGGCCCAGGCCCGGCGCCGCCGGCATGCGGCGCCACACGAGTGCCATCAGCCCGCCGCTGGCGATCAGGTGGATGGCGAGCATCAGGATGACGGTGGCGGGGTCCATGGGGGCGGGAACTGCGAGGGAGGATGGTCGAGATCAGTTTGTCACAGCGAACCGGCCGCCTTTTCGCGTATCGTTTTCGGTCCAACTCACAGGACCCCGATGAACCCGATCCTTCGCACCGCGGTGGCCGCCATCAGCCTGGCCACCCTCGTCCCGCTCGCTGCCGCGCAAACCCTGCCGGCATTGAGCGACGCGCCCTACCCGGGCGTGATCAGCCTCTCGGTGGATGCCACCGACCTCGATCGCAAGATCTTCCGCGTGCGCGAGACGATCCCCGTCGCGCCCGGCCCGCTCGCGCTGTACTACCCGCGCTGGCTGCCCGGCACGCATTCGCCCAGTGCCGCCCTCGCGCAGCTGAGCGGCCTGCAGGTCAGCGCCGGCGGCAAGCCCGTCGCCTGGGTGCGCGACGCCGTCGACAGCGCGGCCTTCCACATCGAGGTGCCGGCCGGGGCGACGGCACTCGAGATCGAGTTCCAGTTCCTGACGCCGCTCGAGCCCGGCAGCGAGCGCCAGGTCGTCACGCCCGACATGCTCGGCGTGCAGTGGAACGCCGTCGTGCTGTACCCGGCCGGCTACGCCGCCGCGAAGATCAGCGTGCAGCCCAGCCTGACGCTGCCGGCGGGCTGGCTGGCCGGCACCGCGCTGGAGCTGGCCTCGCAGAATGGCGCCAGCTTCTCCTTCAAGGCCACCGATCTCGACACGCTGGTCGACTCGCCGGTGTTCGCCGGCCGCCACCTGCAGCGCCTGGACCTCGACCCCGGCGCCAGCGCGGCCGGCCGCGCGCCGGTGTTCCTGAACGTGGTCGCCGACCGTGCGTCGCAGAACGTGATCAGCCCGGAGCAGCTCGCGGCGCACCGTGCGCTCGTCACGCAGGCCGACAAGGTGTTCGCGTCGCGCCACTTCACGCACTACGAGTTCCTGCTGGCGCTCAGCGAGCAGTTCGGCCACATCGGGCTGGAGCACCACCAGTCCAGCGAGAACGGCGTGAAGGCGGCCTACTTCACCGAGTGGGCCAAGGGCTCGACCGGGCGCGACCTGCTGCCGCACGAGTACACCCACTCGTGGAACGGCAAGTTCCGCCGCCCGGCCGACCTGTGGACGCCGCACTTCAACACGCCGATGCGCGACAGCCTGCTGTGGGTCTACGAAGGCCAGACGCAGTACTGGGGCGCCGTGCTGGCCGCGCGCTCCGGCCTGGTCAGCGCCGCCGATGCGCGCGCCGACCTGGCCGAGACCGCGGCCTGGCTCGACGCCCGCGCCGGCCGCGCCTGGCGCAGCCTGCAGGACACCACCAACGAGCCGCTGCTGTGGGCGACGCGCGGCCGCCGCGACTGGAGCTCGTGGCAGCGCAGCGCCGACTACTACGACGAGTCGCGGCTGATCTGGCTCGAGGCCGACATGCTGATCCGCGAGCGCTCGAACGGCAGGCGCTCGCTGGACGACTTCGCCCGCGCCTTCTTCGGTGCCGAGCCGAAGCGCGTGCAGCCGCTGACCTACACCTTCGACGACGTGGTGCGCGAGCTGACCCGCGTGCAGGCGTACGACTGGGCCGGCTTCCTGCGCCAGCGGCTGGACACGCACGACCGGCCGGCGCCGATGGCCGGCATCGCCGCATCGGGCTGGAAGCTCGGCTGGAGCGACAAGCCGAGCGAGCACTACAGCGCGAAGATGGGGGCGTACAAGGTCACCGACTTCAGCTACTCGCTCGGCTTCGACCTCGGCGAGGCCGCCAAGGTGCGCAACGTGAACTGGGGCAGCCCGGCCTTCGACGCCGGCATGGCACCCGGTGCGACGCTGCTGGCCGTGAACGGCCGGGCCTACACCGAAGACCTGCTGAAGGAGGYGGTGACCGCCGCGAAGAGCGGCGGGCCGATCGAGCTGCTGCTGAAGTCGGGCGACCTGTACCGCAGCGTGCGCATCGAGTGGCGCGGCGGGCTGCGCTACCCGACGCTGCAGCGCATCGACGGCACGCCGGACCGGCTGGCGGCGCTGTTCGCGCCGCTGCGCTGATCAGCCTGCCGGCGCGGCAGGCACCGCGCCGGCATCGCCCGCCAGGTCCGCCGCGACCGCCTGCAGGATCTCGGTCGACAAGGCCTCGTCGTCGACCGCGCGCGCCAGCACCTGCGCGCCGATCATCGCGGCATACGCGACGATCGCGCGCTCGCGGCGCCGCGCCTTGCGCCCGCCGACCAGCGCGCCGATGAAGTCGACCGCGCCGCGCACCCCCGCGGTGAACGCGGCCCGCAGCGCCGGCCCCTGGCGCGCCGCCTCGGCACCGAGCGCCGACACCGGGCAGCCGTCGCCGGGCTCGTCGCGGTGTTCGGTCGCGGTGTTCGGT
>NZ_JBFUGW010000182.1:0-12856 GCF_056402735.1 Rhizobacter sp. P3_C12 | reverse complement strand
TCGTAGACTGACTCATCGCCACTGTTTGACCACAACGAACGAAGTGAGTGGCGGGAGTTTGGCGATGCACCCCCGAAGCCGAGCTTCTTCGTGGAGTCGGCGCCCCCTGGGGCGACGACCGCCTCGGCATGAGCCCCCAGCCCATTCCCTCACCCGCCGCGCCGCGCCGTACCAAGACCACCGAACGATATGAACGCGACAGCCATCGAGTTCGACGAGGTCATCGCCGGCTACGGCGAGTTCATGATCCTGAACAAGCTCAGCCTGCAGGCCCGCAAAGGCAAGATCACGCTGCTGCTCGGCCCCAACGGCGCCGGCAAATCGACGGTGCTGAAGACACTGTTCGGCCTGCTGAAAGTGCGCCAGGGCCGCATCCGGCTCGATGGCAACGACATCACCGGCACCGGTCCCAAGGACCTGCTGCTCCAGCACGGCATCGCCTTCGTGCCGCAGGGCCGCAACCTGTTCGGCCAGCTCACCGTGTGGCAGAACCTCGAGCTCGGCGGCATCACGCTCGGCACGAAGACCACGCATGCGCGCATCCCCGAGGTGCTGGCCCGCTTCCCCCGCGTGCAGCAGCGCCTCCACAGCCAGGCCTCTGCCCTGTCCGGCGGCGAGCAGAAGCAGCTGGAGATCGCCCGCGCCCTGCTGCTGCGCCCGCGCGTGCTGCTGATCGACGAGCCATCGATCGGRCTCTCGCCGATCGTCGTGGCCGACGTGTTCATGCTGCTGCGCGAGCTCGCCGCCCAAGGCACCACCGTGCTGATGGTCGAGCAGAACGTGAAGAGCGCCCTGAAAGTGGCCGACGAGGCGATCGCGCTCGAATCCGGCCGCCAGGTGCTGCACCGCCCGGCAAGCGAACTGCTCGCCGATCCGCACATCGAGCGGCTGTTTCTCGGCGGCGCCCACGCGATCGGCACCACCGCCGCCGTCGCCTGACACCAGGAGGATTCGATGGACACCACCGCACAACGCGAAGGCGTCGGCCTGCCGGCCAACCCGCTCGGCATGGAAGGCATCGAGTTCATCGAGTACGCCACCACCCGGCCGCAGGCGCTCGGGCAGGTGCTGGAATCGATGGGATTCCACCCGGTCGCCCGGCACCGCTCGCGCGAGGTGCTGCTGTACCGCCAGGGCGGCATGAACGTCATCGTCAATGCGCATGCGCCGGAGACCGCCGGGCTGCAAGGCGAGAACCCGGCACCGGTCATCGCGGCGATCGCGCTGCGCGTGCGCGATGCGGCCAGCGCGCTGCAGCAGGCGCTGGAGCGCGGCGCCTGGGCCGTGCCGACGCAGGTGGCGGTGATGGAGCTCAACATCCCGGCGATCCACGGCGTGGGCAGCAGCCGCATCTACTTCGTCGACCGCCACCGCGAGTTCTCGATCTACGACGTGGACTTCGTGCCGATCCCCGGCGTCGACCCGCATCCGCCGGCACTGACCGGGCTGCACTTCTTCGGCGCGGTGCAGTACATCGGCGTCGACCGCTACGAGGACTGGATCGCGTTCTACGCCGAGCTGTTCGGCTTTCGCCCGCTGTCCGATGCGCTGCGCTTCGGCATCCTGCCCAAGGGCCACGTGCTGCGCAGCCCGTGCGGCAGCTTCTACCTGCAGCTGATCGAGCCCGAGGCCGAGTCGTTCGACGTCGACGGCGCGGAGTACCTGGCCCGCATCGGCCTCGGTGCACCCGATGTGCCGGCCAGCGTGGCGGCATTGCGTGCCCGTGGCGTGCTGTTCAACGAGACGCCCGCCGCCGCACCGGGACCGCGCGGCGCGCTGACGCGCAGCGAGCTCGGCAGCGTGAGCTTCGAGCTGGTGCACGACCGGCCCGGCGACGCGCCGTGAGGAGACGACGATGAGCCAGTTCACCGGCAACGTCGACGACTTCGGCATGGACACCATTTCGCTGGCCGGCAGCCTGCCCGACAAGCTGCAAGCCATGAAGGCCGCGGGCTTCACCCAGGTGATGCTGTCGGCACGCGACCTCGTCGGCCACCCGGCCGGCGTCGACGCCGCGGTGCAGGCGGTGCGCGACAGCGGGCTGCGCGTCACCGGCTTCCAGGTGCTGCGCGACTTCGAGGGCCTGCCCGGCGGCCTGCGCGAGTACAAGATCGACATCGCGCGCTCGATGATGGCGCTGTGCGCGGCGGTCGGCTCGCGCGTGCTGCTGGTGTGCTCGTCGACCTCGACGCATGCGAGCAGCGACCTCGACGACATCGCGCGCGACCTGCGCCGGCTCGCGGTGATGGCGGTGCCGTTCGGCATCCGCATCGCGTTCGAGGCGCTGTCATGGGGGCGCACGATCAACGAGTTCCCGGTCGCGTGGGACGTGGTCTGCCGCGCCGACATGCCCAACCTCGGACTGGCGCTCGACTCGTTCCACGCGTTCGCGATGCAGACCTCGCTGGACTCGCTGGACGAGGTCGATCCGCAGCGGATCTTCCTGGTGCAGCTCGCCGACTTCATGTGGAACGAGATCCGCTCGGTCGAAGAGCGCATCGACACCGCGCGCCACTTCCGCGTGTTCCCCGGCGAAGGTGCGCACAGCCGGCAGGCCGCCGAGATGGTGCTGCGGCTGGACCGGCTGGGCTACCGTGGCGACTACAGCTTCGAGGTGTTCAATGACGACTACCAGCAGATGCCGCTGCCGATGGTGGCGGCACGCGCCGCGCGCTCGGCGGCGTGGCTGGGGGAGACAGTGCTGAAGCGGTCRGTGCCGTTGCCGGGGGCGCTTCGGCTCAGAACGACACGCCCACGAACGCCCTGACCCCGTGCCCACGGGACGACCGCGCCGCGCCAGATAACGGTCGGCAGGAATGCCGATTGCTTGCTGCCGGCAAGCACAACGTGGCATTGAACGTGACGCCGGAGCCTTGCAGTTCTGACACGTCTCTCTGCCTTCATCGGCAATCGGGTCGGCAGGTTTTCCCGAGGAGGGCATCCGGGCCGCCTCGGTGACTGCGTTCCACGCACGGGAGAGTGTGATGAAGACATCCGCATTGTTCGCCTTGCTGATCTCGACGGGCATGGCCGCCACGGTCCAGGCCCACGAGTCCTCCGCCGAGTTCCAGCTCGATCCCATCGTCGGCCTGTCGGGCAGCGGGGCTTCGCTGCCGGGCACGGTCGGCCAGTGGCTCACGCCGAATTCCTACAGCGGCTCCACCACCGTCAGGTACACCTGGGCCGACGGGAGCCTGTCGTGGAACCAGGACACCTACACCTCGGCCGGGTTGCCGCTCGCGGACCGCAACGGCGATCCCTTCGGCCCGCGGCGCGAGCAGACCATGCCGGCACTGGCCGCCGATTCGCCTTCGGCCCACTCGCTGGTCGAGCCCGGCCACATGCTCGCGGGCGTGACGCGCGAGCATCCCTGGGACGAAGCCAACGCCAGTGCCAATTGGGAGCGCACGTTCTCGCTGCTGCCCAACACCTCCATCACCTTCTCCGGCACCGCAACCCTCAGCTCGGACCAGGCGACCACGCAGGAGACCACCTTCGCGGCCTCGCCCAACCTGAACCCGCAGTACGCGAACCGCGGCATCCTCTCGTTCCACAGCTCGCTCGGCGACGGCACGGGGTGGATCAACAGCATCGGCTTCATCGCACGCATCATGAACTTCGACCCGCGGCTGCCCGCCGGTTCTCCGTCGCTCGGCCGCGTGGGGTCGGTGGACGACTTCGCGTACAGCAGCGACGAGCAGGGCCACCTGTCGCTGACCCTGTTCAACCATTCCGACGAGCTGATGTTCACCAGCCTGTCCATCGGGGCGTTCGCCGTGGCGCCGTTCATCTCGCCGATCCCGGAGCCGTCGACCGCGGCGGCGATGCTGCTGGGCCTGGGGCTGCTGGCCTGGCGGCGCAAGGCCTCCAACCCGTCATCCACCCCCACCGTCGCCGGAGGCCTCGCATGAAGACCCGCATCCTGCTCATCGCGCTGGCGGCCGTCGGGCTGACCGGCCTGGCCCGCGCCGGCGACGTCAGCGTCGATTTCCGGCTGGACCCGCTCACCGGGCTGTCCACCGACGCGAGTTCTCCGCCCGGCACCGTGGGTCACTGGATCACACCCAACACCTTCTCCGGATCGACGACGGCGATCCACTACTGGGCGGACCAGTCGACCTCGTACCGCGAGACCTCTTTCGATTCGCAACGTCTCGCCGGCAGCGCCATCGGCACCCAGCCGTTCGGCAACTACAGCCGCGGCGTCGACCGGGTGGCGGCCGATGCGCCGTCGGCCCATGTGACGGTGGAGCCGGGGCACCTGCAGGCCGAGGTGTCGCGCCCGAAGATGGGCGACTCGGCGGATGTCCACCTGGATTGGCAACGCGCCTTCACGCTCGACCCGAACAGCTCCATCACGCTGTCGGGGCTGCTGACGCTCGATTCCACGGTGCCGCTCTCGCCGACGGCGAACTACGGCACCACGCCGAAGCCACGGGACACCATCGCGAACTCGGCCACGCTCTCGTTCCGCGACAACGCGAGCTGGGGCTCGGGCAACGGCATCACGCTCATCGCGAACATCCTGAACCAGGATCCGAGGGACTTCCACGCGCCGTTCCTGGGCATCGAGCCGGGGCCGGACGACTTCGCCTACAGCGCCGACCCGCAAGGGCACCTGTCGCTGACGATCTTCAACCGGTCCAACCAGTCGATGTTCGGCAGCTTCGAGATCCTGTTCCTGGCGTCGGTCGACCAGATGCCCATCCCGGAGCCGAGCACCTGGCTGGCGATGCTGGTCGGCCTGGCGGTGCTGTTCTGGCGGTACAGGCCTGCGGCAGGAAGGGCACCCGGGGGCGTTGTGAACCGTGGGTGATTTCCATGTCGCATCACGCATCGACCTTTGCACCAATCCATCGACACCGAGCATCTGCGCGAAAAGCGCCATGCGAATGGGCACGCCGTTGTCCGTCTGCCTGAAGATGGCCAGGCGGGGATCCGCATTGAGATCGACGCTCAGATCGAAGCGCCGGGCCGGCCATCGCGCGGCAATGGATGCATGACAACGGTGTCGGGTTTGCCCGTGGCATCCACGATGGCGCGATTGACTTCGAAACTCTGGTCGTAGCCATCAACCGATTCATCGGTGAACCGCTCCGTCTGGATCCGGGTGGCGTACAGGACGTCTGCGCCACTCACGGCACAGTCAAAGGAATAAGCGCGCCCGATTGAACGCTGTGCTGTCCCGCCACCTCGCCACTTCCCGAGCAGATGTTGCTCGCATTCAGCTCATTCCACTTCCTATTGGCGAGACACATGATTCGTCCCATGCGAAGCGATCGACCGAAACGTCCCCTTCGTCATTCAACTCAACCCATGGGAACTACCTGAAATGAAGCTCAAGAACAAAGTTGCATTCATCACTGGCGGCACGTCGGGCATCGGCCTGGAAACCGCGAAACTGTTCCAGGCCGAGGGGGCCCAGGTGGTGCTGGTCGGCTCGAACGCAGAGCGCCTGGCCGCGGCCGGCAACCAACTCGGCGGCAAGGCGCTGCTGGTGCGTGCCGACATCCGCAAGGTGGCTGACATCGAGCGTGCCGTCGAAGAGACGCGCGCCAAGTTCGGTCGCATCGACGTCCTGTTCGCCAACGCCGGAGCGACCACGGTCGCTCCGCTGGAGGCGGTGACGGAAGCGTATGTTGCCGACAACCTCGCGCTCAATTTCACCGGCACGTTCTTCACGATCCAGAAGGCGGCGCCGGTGATGGCTCAGGGCGGCAGCATCATCGTGACGACGTCGTTCCTGAACACGATCGGCTACGCGGGCCTGTCGATCCTGGCGGCGACCAAGGCTGCGGCGCGCTCGCTGGTTCGCACCCTGGGCGCAGAACTGGCGCCGCGCAGCATCCGCGTGAACGCGGTCAGCCCGGGCGCCATCGCGACACCCTTCTACAGCAAGATCGGCCTGCCCGACAACGTGCTGTCGGAGATCGCCGCCGGCATCACGCAGAAGGTCGGCCTGAAGCGCTTCGGCGATGCCGCGGAACTCGCGAAGACCGTGCTGTTCCTCGCCAGCGACGACTCGTCATACACGACCGGCACGGAGCTCGTGGTCGACGGCGGCCTGACCCAGTTTTGAGGACCCCATGGGAACGACGATCCAATTCAAGCGCCCGGATGGCCAGAAGCTGCCGGGGATCGCACGTTCATGTTCTTCGCCAAGCACCTGACGGGATGCGTCCGAAGTCTGCCAATGCCTCGCGAAGTTGCGGAACGGCGAAGTCGATGAATCGGCGGAGCTTGACCGGCATCATGTCGCGAGACAGGTGGACGAGATGCACCGGGATCGGCTCGACCTCGAATTCCTGCAGGATGAATCGGAGCTTCCCGGCGCGCACTGCCTCTGCCACGTCGTGCTCGAGCAGCATGGTCGCGCCCACGCCATCGATGGCGGCATCGGCGGCTGCGTCTGGCGACGACACGAGCAATCGCGGTGTGTCCGTGATCGTGTGCAGCTCGCTGGCTTCCGGATGGCGAAAGCGCCACGGCGACAGGAACGGGCTGTTGAACACGACGCGAGGGTAGTCGCGCAGATCCTCGGGGCTGCGCGGCACGCCCTGCTTCTTCAAAAGCGCCGGGCTGGCCACCACCACGACGCGCAACAGCCCGACCCGCGTGGCCACCAGGTTGCTGTCGCGCAGGCGGCCGATCCGCACCGCGACATCCGCGTGCGAGTCGACGAGGTCGATGTTGCGGTCGGATTGCAGGAGCTGTATGCGGATCTCGGGAAACTGCACAAGGAATTGATGGATGACGGGCAGTACCCGCAGCCGCGCCACCTGCACCGGCGTTGTCACGACGAGCTCGCCGCGTGGGTTCGTGAACTCACCGGCGGCGCGACGCTCCTGCTCATCGACCTGTTCGAGAATCTGCCTTGCTGCGGCAACGTAGTCGGCCCCCGCATCCGTCAGCGAGAGCTTGCGCGTCGTTCGAACGAGAAGCTTCGTGCCGACCATCGCCTCCAGGTCGTTGACATGGCGCGTGAGCGTGGCAACGGGAATCCGCAGTTGCCTGGCGGCCGCCGACAGGCTTCCCTCCTCGACGGAAGAAACCAGCATCGCCATCGCTTCCAGTCTGTCCAATTGACTCACCTCAACAAACCGACGGCGCAGAGCAGCCGGGCTGCGTCCATCGAACGGCCGCGCGCCCTCACTCTACATGGGCTCGATACGATGTCCCTGACCCTTCGCTGTTCCATCGGTGCTGCCGGTCGTCGATCAGACGCCACACATCGGCAGGCCGGGCGAGGCGCGAAAGCCATCAACACACGCTCGTCCGTTCGCGGGCTTGTGGCATGCTCGGTCTGGCAGGACCTTCAACATCCATCACACGAGAGAGCCAACACCATGGGCATCATCGGCACCATCCTCGTCGGGCTGATCGTCGGCGCGATCGCGCGCTTTCTGCTGCCAGGCGAGCAGAAGATGGGCTGGATCCTGACCTGCCTGCTAGGCATCGCCGGCTCGATGATCGCTGGCTTCGTCGGCCAGGCGATAGGCTGGTATTCGGTGGGGCAGCCGGCCGGATGGATCGCCTCGGTCATCGGCGCCATCGTGCTGCTGTTCGTCGTCAGCAAGCTCAAGGGCAGCAGCAGCTGACCGCGTTCGCGGTTCGACCGCACCTGCGCGAGCGGCGAGGCAACACGCCGCGGGGCTATCCGGGCTCGAGGCCTTCGGGGGTGAAGCCACCTCGCCCCGCGAGCCGTGGAGGCAGGCGCGTGCCTTGTCAGCTTCTTCGCTCACGACGATCGCAAGATGAGGTAACCAGAAGTCGCCGGTCGCGAATGGCAGGTTGTGGCCGACAGTGCAGGTTCGCCGCCTCGCTCGCGAGCAGTCGTTCGGAGGCCGTGCCGTCTCCGCTGGGCGATCGCTTGCAGGGCGACGGATGAAGGGGCACAGTCGGCCACCGTTGCGATCGTCAGCGCGCGCCGTCAATCGCAGACGAGAGGTATCGATACCAAGCTTCACAGTATGGCAATACGCAGAGCGACCGCGACAGCTAACGTCTCATGTCCATGCGCGTTTCCGAGCACGAAGCGCGTCGGTCGCCCCACCCGTAACGACGCAAATCCCATGACACTCGAAGGCGCAGACTTCGCGACGCTCAAGCGATTGCCCTCTGGCGCGCGCCCTGACGAAGAAATCCAGATCGACGGCTGGATTGCGCCATTCGAACCAGCGATGGCGGCGTCCTATTTCGCCCTGGTTTCGGAGGCTGCATGCTGCGTTGGTTGCCTGCCGAGCGACGCGAGGTCGCGCATTGAGGTGTTCGCGGCAGCGCCGATCGCGATCACCGGCGAGAGCGTCCGCCTCGCCGGCCGCCTGCGCGCGCTGCCGGATCACGATCCGTCTGGCTGGAAGTTCCAGCTCCACGACGCCCGTGTGCTCTGTCGGCAGCGCGCGCCGGATGTCCGATTCACCCGGCGCAATGCGCTGCGCGCGTTGGCGTGGGCCGCGGCAGCCACGCAGCAGGCCTGCACCAGCACCCCGGCCCACCTGCTCGCGACGCCTGCTGCGGCGTCCGCGCCGCACCCTGCGCCGAACGAGAGCCGCCGCCTGCTCGAATCAATGGCCAGCGTCGACATTCACACGCACGCCGGCCACATCCTCGGCCTGGACCGCGTCAAGCACGGTGGCCGCTTCTCGCCGGTCGCGGCCCCGATGCGCGACGGCGGCATGGCCGTGCTGTGCCTGGCCATCGTCTCCGACTCGCCAACGCACCACGTCACCGCCGAGAAACGCATCCGGCCTTTCCGTGACCCGCAGCCCGGCGAGCTGCAGGCCTACGGTGAAGAGTCGTTCCGGCGCGTGCACGAACTCGCGCGCGCGCAGGGCTTGCGCATTGTGCGGAGCGCGCGTGACCTGGACGAAGCTCGCAGCGCAGCACCTTCCATCATCGTCACCGCCGAAGGCGGCGACTTCCTCGAGGGCCAGGCCGACCGCGTCGACGACGCCTACGAGCGCTGGGCGCTGCGTCATCTCCAGCTCACGCACTACCGCGTCAACGACCTCGGGGACATCCAGACCGAGCCCCCGGTGCACGGCGGCCTGACGCAGGCCGGCGCTGAAGTGATACGGCGCTGCAACCGGCTCGGCATCGTGGTCGACGTCGCACACGGCACGTATGACCTCGTCCGCCAGGCCTCGTCTGTCACAGACAAGCCGCTCGTGCTGTCGCACACATCGCTGGCCGCAGCGTCGAGGCCACACAGCCGCCTGATCGCGGCGGATCACGCGCGCGCAATCGCGGGCACCGGCGGCGTGATTGGTATCTGGCCACCGGCTTCGATCTTCCCTGACCTGGCAGCCCTGGCTGTTGGCATCGCGCGGATGGCGGACGTCGTCGGGGTCGAGCATGTCGCTCTCGGCAGCGACATGAACGGTCTGGTCGGGCCGTCGACGTTCGCCTCGTACCGCGACCTGCCGGCTCTGGCCGACGCTCTGTTGCAGCATGGGTTCAACGCAGACGACGTGCAGCGCATCCTCGGTGGCAACTACGCTCGCGTGTTCCGCGCGAGCCTCGGTGACGGCGCCGTGCCATCGCAGGTCGAATCGTCCGGCGGGGCAACGTAGTCAGAGCCTGGCGGCCACCACGGCCGCGAAGGACTCAGTCCGGCCGCAACCGGCCGGTCACGAACGACGGCTTGCGGGTACGCTCGGAGTCATGGAAGATTGATCGCCTACCCTCCACCTCGCATCAAGGCATCCTGACCATGTCCACTGTCCGCGCCGGAAATCAAGCAGCGCTCGTCGTGGTTGACGTTCAAGTCAGCGTCGTAGCCGAAGCCTGGGAGACCACGCGAGTCGTCAACAACGTCGCGCGCGTTGTTGAGCGCGCCCGAGAGCAACTTGTCCCCGTGATCTGGGTGCAACATGACGACAAGGAACTCGTGCGCGACTCGCCGTCATGGCAACTGGTACCGGAATTGGTTCCCGCGCAAGGCGAAGCGCGGATCTACAAGCATTTCGAGTCGTCGTTCGAAGAGACGGGGCTCGAAGCCGAGCTTGCGCGCATCGGCGCGACGCACATCGTTCTGGCCGGCGCCGCGACCAACTGGTGCATCCGTGCCACCGCCTACGGCGCACTGGATCGCGGCTACGACCTGACTCTGGTCAAGGATGCGCACACGACGAAGAGTCTCGAACTTGAGAACGGGCCGAAGATTGAGGCCCCAAGCGTCGTTGCCGACTTAAACGTCGCGATGAAGTGGATCAGCTACCCCGGGCGGAAAAACGGAACCGCAACAGCAGAGGAAGTCGACTTTGCTACACCAGGCGGCGTTCGCTGAACAAGCGGCAGCCTTGCGCATGGCGGCACTGCGGCTTGACCCCTCGGTCGAGGCGAGGCCCAACGGCGGGCCACCAGGCCCGGGCTGGCGGCACGCGGTACATTTTCGTCGGCCCGGGCCTGGTGGCCCGCCGTTGGGCTCCGCCTCACCTCGAACGTTGAACGGCCGCTTTCCGGAGCCTTGCTCAGCTTGAGCCAACTTCCGCTATGAGCCGGCCATCGCCTATCAGCTCAACAAGAGAGCGGCTGTAGTCGGCCAGGAACTGTCTTTCGTGAATGACTGCTTCTGGCTGTGCGGCACAGTGTCGRCACGAGCGGATACCCAGCTAGCATTGCGCGACCCGATATCGGCGCGGATGTGCGCGCAACCACCTCTTCGACGTCAAACCATGACCAGCATCATTCTCATGTCTTCGTTCTTGGTCGTTGTTGCGGCCATCGGCGGGGTGGCAGTTCTGATTACTCGGCTCTTGCCGGTGAATCACGTGGTCAGGCTCAAGGTCGACGCCTTCGTCGTATGGGTCAGGGAGAACCCTCGACTCTTTGAAAAGCGATTGAAGCAGGTGGCCTTCACACTGGTTGTGCTGTTCTTCTTGTCTATCACGATCATCTACTCGTGATGCACGAAGCTGCTCACGAGTGCCCGCAGCCGGCCACAACCAGCCGGTCATGGGCGACCGCTTTCGGGTACGCTGGGCAGCGCGATGACCGAACTCCTACTGGGCTCTGAGTACGACGACGACCTGTTCTATCGACTCGTTGCCGAGGTCGAGACGATGGGCGGCTCAATCGTTGACAGAGAGTGGACCCTGGGCGGCCCCCAAGAAATCACGCTGTACGAAAACTTGCTCCCAGGCGCTGAGCTTGTGGCCGTCGCCCAATCCGGTGTCGGTTTGTCSCTTCGCGGAGAGYCGGCGCTAGTTGAAGCCCTCGCGGATCGCGTCGCTCCGAATCGGCCCGCATGAATGGCGCGGTTTCCGCATGTCGCTGATCGGCCACTATCGGCCGGTCGCAGGCGACCGCTTTGAGGTAGGCTGAAGCGCAATGGTTCTCGAGTCATATCCATTCAACTGGCGTACGCGTTCTCGCCGACCAAAATGAACATACGCCGTCTCATCGTCAGTCTCTTCATCAGCGTCCTCCTCGTTGCGGCGGCCTTTGGTGGGGCCGGCGAAGCTCTGAGTCGGCCTGCAACGGGATCTGTCGGCCCCGCGCCGTTGGATCTGCACGCCACCTCGGTCGTCATTCGCACAGCTTCCGGTGGAGCCGTTTCTGGTTGGCTTGTTCTTGGCCGGCCTCGCTCGGGTGCGGTCCTTCTATTGCATGGCGTACGGAGTGATCGGCGACAGATGATCGAACGTGCCAGGTTGCTCAGTGGTTTGGGGTATACGGCATTCCTGATCGACCTTMCCGCTCACGGCGAGAGCACTGGTGACCGAATCACATTCGGAGTTCGTGAAGCCGAAGGTGTCAGGGCCGCATTGGACTATCTCCGGAATCGACTCCCAGGCGAGAGAATCGGAATCGTCGGAGTGTCACTCGGTGCGGCATCTGCGGTGATTGCGAAAGCGGTACCGTCACCGGACGCGGTTGTTCTGGAGTCCATGTTCCCAACCATTGCAGAAGCGGTCTCCGACCGGCTGGTAAGGCAGTTGGGGCCGGCCGGGCGATATCTGGCCCCGCCCTTGCTGTGGCAACTCCCGCTGCGTCTCGGACTGCATCCTGAACAGATTCAGCCAATCATGGACATCCCGTCGCTGAATGCGCCCGTCCTCATCGCCTCAGGCACAGCGGACGAGCACACAACCCTCGCGGAGAGCAAGCGCATATTCGAGGCGGCACGTGAGCCAAAACAATTCTGGGCAGTCGAAGGGGCTGCTCATGTAGACCTCTATAGGCATGGCCCAAAAGCGTATCAAAGCACGGTCCTGCCGTTCCTGGAAAAGCACCTCCGAAGTGGGATCTGATTCCTTCGTCAGCCACGTATGCAAGCGCTGGTGCTGCCTGCCAGCCGGGTCAGTTTCTGCCGCCCCGGGCCATGTGCTCGAATGCCGGAGGCCGGCCACGAACTGCCGGTGATGAACGTCCACTCGCGGCTGACCCGGCGGGCATGTCGCGGAGTGGGCTTCGTTCTAAAACGGCAACACCTCCGTCAGAATTCCCAGATATGGCCTACTTCACCGTTTCGCTGAATGAGCATGTCATAGCTTGCGCCGGCTCGCCGGAGGTAAGTGTGCTCACGGCAACTATCGTCGCAACGGCCCGCGGTGCCGCGCAGCTCACTCTCAATAGTTTGACTACCGCAGGTGGCGAACAACGTTCTGAGCACTGGCCATTGTGGAATCTCTCGCCGCAAGATCAGGTATGCATTGCGTACACCGCCGCGGGCAAAGTGACCATCCCAGTCAGCACGGGAGTCGAGCCGGACCTACCATTCGACGAAACCCTGGCCCGCCTTCGGCAGAGCTTTCCGCAACTGCCTGAGCCGCGGGCCAAAGCGTTCTCTCATACGCGCGCGCCGCGCCGCGCCTGTTTGAGCGTAACCACGGATGCTGGCTCAGGTGTCGAA
>NZ_JBFUGW010000181.1:0-12875 GCF_056402735.1 Rhizobacter sp. P3_C12 | reverse complement strand
ACAGGTGCAGGCTCATGCGCGCCTCCAGCCCGCCGCGCACGACCGGCAGGGCCAGCAGCAGGAGCAGGAGCAGCGCGGGGAGGCATCGCAGGCGCGTCATCGACGCGTGCCCTCCAGCTGCCGCGCCAGTGTCAGTGCGCGCTGCCAGTCGGCGGTATCGAAGATGCCGGCGACGCGGCCGTGCGGGTCGACGATGTGGATAGTGCCGTTGTGCGCAAAGCCGCCAGCACCGTCCGGCACGGCCACCACGCCCACGGCCTGGCGTATGCGCGTCCCTTCCTCCACGGTCGCCGGCGCAGCGAGCGTCCACAGCCGTGCATCCGCGTGGTGGCGAAGACCGTACGCGGCCAGTGCCGAGGGCGTGTCGTTCGCCGGGTCGATGGACACCGACAGCAGGCGCACGCCCGAGCCATCGCGCAGGATCTGCTGCTGTGCCTGAAAGAACTCATCCCCGAGCGCCTGGCAAACAGAAGCGCAGCCTGCGTAGATGAAATCCACCAGCAGGACTTCGCCAGGGCCCGAGTCCGGCCACTGCCGCCAACGCCCGGACGCATCCACCAGCTCCATCGACGGGAAACGCATCGCGCCACGGGACGCTTGCCCGCGACGCAGCGCCTCGAAGGTCCAGTGCTCCAGGCCCGCGGTGAGACGCGCGGTGCCCAGCGCGAACGCGCCCATCACCAACGCGCAGGCGAGCAGCGTTGCGCCCAGGTGGCCCGCCTGCCGTTGCTCCAGTTGCGCCATCGCTTCAGTCGTGGGGCGGCAGGTCATGGCTGCCGAAGGGCGCCGTGCGCCCCTGGTGCGTCGCTCGCGCCCTTGCCACGACATCGGGGCTCACCGCGGCGGCCCGGTTTCCCCACTGCGAACGCACGTGACTGAGCACCGCCGCGATCTCGGCGTCGCTGAGCGTGCCGCCGAAAGCCGGCATGGTGCCGTTGTAGGTCTGGCCCTTCACCGACAGGCTGCCGGTCACGCCATGGAGCACGATCGCGGCGGTCGTGCTGTCCCGCCCGTTCACCCACTCGCTGCCGGCCAGCGGCGGAAACACGCCCGGCATTCCCTGGCCCTGTGCCTGGTGGCAGGCCGCGCAGCGCGACCCGAATACGGCCGCGCCGTCGGCTGCCGCGGTGCCCGTTGCCGGGGCACTCCCGAGTTCGGTCCTTTGCCGGCCATCGCCCCAGGCGGCCGGCGTCTCGACGTCCGAGCCGGCGATGTAGGCAACGCCGAAGGCGAACAACAGCGCCACCGCGACCAGCACAGTCGGCGGGACGGGCTGCGTCCGTTCATGCGGGTCGGGGTTTTCGCGCCGTTGTGGCTCAGAGATCGGAGGAATCGGGGTCATGTCGGCCTCGTGGACTTCAACGCGTGTCGGCGACGGCGTCCGCGGGCGCCTCCGCCACCGGGTAGGTGTGGTCGAGCGACTTCAGGTAGGCGACGAGGTCCAGCGCGTCGCGCGTGGCCACCACGTGCCGGCCGGCCGGCGCCTGGCCCGGCGGCAGGGGGACCTCGGTGTCGCCACCGTGCAGCCGGTCCTGGATGTTGAACAGGAAGGGATAGGCCGGCATCACGCTGCCCGGCACGTAGGCCCGGGGCTGGTACAGGTGCCCCAGATGCCAGGCGTCGCTCGGTTGCCGCGCGCCGATGTTGAACAGGTCCGGCCCGGTGCGCATGGTGCCCAGCAGGTGCGGCGTGTCGTAGGCGTAGTCGGCCGCCACGCTGGCCCGCCCCCAGCCCCGGGCGGCATCGGGCCCCAGGCTCCTGGCACGCGGCTGCTGCGAGTGGCAGTAGACACACCCATTGGCGATGTAGACATGGCGGCCACGCAGCGCCTCGGCCGCGTAGGGCTTGAGCGCGGCCGGGGCCTTCAGCTCCCGCACCGTCATGTAGGGCACCACCACCAGGACGCTGGTCGCGATGCTCAGCATCGTCATTCCACCCGCGATCAGTCTTGTTTCGTTGTGCATGGCTCGGCCCTCACAGTGCGGTGAGCAAGGTCGGCTGGCTGCGGCCCACGGATCGGCCCGCCAGCAGCAGCAGGAAGTGGACGGCGAACACCACATGGCCGAGCGCCATCAGCGCGCCGCCCACCGTGCGCGCCTTCAGGTAGGGCAGCGTCAGCGCCGCCGACTCCATGAACGGCCGGCTGGCGTCCAGCATCGCGCGCCCCTGCAGCCAGCCCCCGATGGTCAGCGACACGAAATAGATCGCGATGCCGATGGCCGCCAGCCAGAAGTGCGCAGCGATGAGGGCCTGCGACGGCCACTCCCGTCCCGACACACGAGGCACGATGAAGTAGATGGCGCCGAAGAACACCATGGTCACGAAGCCGTAGAGGCCCAGGTGCGCATGCGCCACCGTGAAGTGCGTGAAGTGGGACACCGCGTTCACGCTGCGCAGCGCCTCCAGGCTCCCCTGGATGGAGCTGGCCGTGTACATCAGCCCGCCATAGCCGATGAAGCGCAGCGTGGGTGAACGGCCGAGCGCGCCGAGGTGGCCCTTCAAGGTCTGGTACTGGTTGACCGTGAAGGCCAGCACCGGCACCACCATCATCACGCTCTGCACGATGGACAGCGTGACCAGCCACCCGGGCACCGGCCCGCCGATGAGGTGATGGCCGCCGACCTGGCCGTAGAAGAAGGCCAGGCCCCAGAAGCCCAGCAGCGACAGGTTGTAGCTCTGCACCGGCCGGCCGATGACCTTGGGCAGGAAGTAGTAGACGGCGCCCAGGGCGAGCGGCGTATAGAAGAGGCCCAGCACGTTGTGGCCGAACCACCAGTTCATCGCCGCCTGCTGCACGCCACGGTGCAAGCCCGGCAGGTTGCCGACGAGAAAGAGCACCGGGAACCAGAACAGTGCGCAGCCCATGTACCAGACCGACACGTAGAGATGGTCCACCTTGCGGTTCTGCAGCGTCAGCACCAGCGGCATGCCCACCAACGCGCCGGCGACCACGAACAGGACGTCGATCTGCCAAGGGATCTCCAGCCACTCCAGGCCGTCACTGAAGCCGGCTGCGATGGCGCCGAGGCCCGCGACGAGCGCGGCGTTCCACAGCGCGGCGCCCAGGAAGGCGTACTTCGCGCCGACCAGTTCCGTCTTCAGCAGGCGCGGGATGATGAACAGCGCGATTCCGAGGCCCGCCATGGGCGCCCAGCCATAGGCCACGGCGTTCAGGTGAACCGTGCGGATGCGACCGAAGGTGAGCCAGGGCTGCGCCGCCAGCCAGTCCGGCGCATGCAGCTTGATGGAGGCAGTCAGGCCCGCTGCCGAGGCGACCAGCAGCCACGCGAAAGCGCAACAGAGAAAGAAGAACACGAGCGGCGCGGTCGATGCATCGGCCCTGGCGCGCTGCATCAGTTCCGCGTTGGCCGCCGGCGGAAGAATCCCGGAGGCGGGATCTTCGGAGCGACCGATCTCGCCCGGCGCGAAGATGACTTCGCTCCCCCGGGCGCGGGGCTCGAACAGGGCGCTTCGCTGTGTCCAGATGAAGACCAGCAACGCAACCACCGACAAGACAAAGGTCGATAACAAGATGCTGACAGTGCTCATGAGAGCGCTCCTTGAAGCAGTGGGGCTGGGCGAGTACCAGAGGAGTTGAGAAGACAGGCGCAGCTCACTCACTGGCGAGGGTCATGCTGCGGGACAGCTTGCGGTCATGGCGACGCCACCGACCAGCCGCCGCCCAGTGCACGGAACAACGCCACCTGGTTCTGCAGCAGCCCGGATTGCAGACTCAGCACGCCCTGCTCCACCGCGAACAGGTTGCGCTCGGCCAGCAATTCATCCTGGTGGGACGCGTAGCCTTCGCGGAAGCGCCGCCCGGCAATCCGCAGCGACTCAGCCACCGCCTGGCGTTGGGCCAGGGCCTCGCCCAGCTGGGCCTGCTGCTGCGCGTGGCCGTTGAGCTGGATCTCCACCTCGGCCCAGGCGCCCAGAACGGCGCGCTCGTATCCGGCGAGGGCCTGGTCGCGCCGCGCAGCGCTGGCATCGGCCAGCGCCTGCAGTCGCCCGCCGTTGAAGAGGGGCGCCAGAACGCTGCCGCCCAGGCTCCAGATCGTGAACGGGTCACCGCGCAGCACGCTGGCGCCGGTGCGGCCGAGGCTCGCGTTCAGACGCAGCGAGGGCAGCCATTGCGAGCGGGCCGCGGCCAGCTGTGCATCGCTGGACGCGACCTGCACTTCGGCAGCATAGACGTCGGGCCGGCGGCGCAGCAATTCGGAAGGCAGGCCGGCATCGGGCAACGCACAGGGCCGCAGCGCGCTCAGCGCGCCGCCACGCTCCACAGGCCCGGGCGCGCGGTTCAGCAGCAGGTTGAGCTGCGCCTCCTGGCGTTCCAGCGCGCGCTGGAGCTGCGGCAGCACCTGGGCGCTGGCATGCCGCTCGGCCTCGGCCTGCGCGAGGTCGAGTGCACTGGCATGGCCCTGGCCGCGGCGCTGGCTCACCAGCGCGAGCGAGCGTTCACGGGAGGCCAGCGTGCGCTGCGCCAGTGCCATTTGCGCATCCAGCTCGAGCAGGCCGATGTAGGCCTGGGCCACGCTTGCCGCCACGCTCAGGGCCACCGAGTCGCGGGCGGCGCGGCTCGCTTGTTCACTGCTGTCGGCGGCGCTCGCGAGCGCGTCAATGCGGCCCCAGAGGTCCACCTCGTAGCCGGCCTGGAACAGCTCTTGGTGCCCGGTGGAGAGATAAGGCTTCAGCGTGACGTCGCTGATGCTGCGCGAGCGGGCTGCACCGAGACCGACGTCCAGGCTCGGCCAGAAGGCCGCGTGCTGCGCCACCGCCAGGGCATGGGCCTCGGCCACGCGGGCGGCCGCCTGCCGCAGGTCCTGGTTGCGGGCCAGGGCCTCGCCGACGAGCCGCGTCAGCGTGGCGTCGCCGAAACCTTGCCACCAGTCTGCCTCCAGGCGCCGGCTGCCCGCCGCGTGGCGCCATGCCGCGGGCGTGGCCCGGTCCGGTACGGCCTGCACCGGGCGCTCGGCGCAGGCGGCCAGCGTCAGTGCCAAAGAAAGCACGCCTGGCATTGCCAGCAGGTGCGAACGACGCGGCGGCTTCATGGGTGCAGCGACTCCGTGTCGACTTCGGCGATCACCGACATGCCCGGCCGCAGTCGGCCTGCCAGCGGCTCGTTGGCATCCACCGCAATGCGCACCGGCATGCGCTGCGCTACCTTGGTGAAATTGCCGGTGGCGTTGTCTGCGCGGAAGAGACTGAACTCCGAGCCCGTCGCCGGCGACAGCCGCTCCACCCAACCCTTGAGCCGCGCGTGGCCAAGGCCGTCCACCTGCAGCTGTGCGGGCTGCCCCGGCGCCATGCGGGCGGTCTGGTCCTCCTTGAAGTTGGCCACGACCCACACCTGCTCGGGCACCACCGCCAGCAGCTGGGCGCCGGGCGTCACGTACTGCCCGAGCTTGACGCCGATCTCGCCCAGCCGCCCGCTGCGCGGCGCGCGGATGCGGGTGTTCTCGAGATCGATCTCGGCCAGCCGCACCACTGCCTGGGCACCTTCGATGGCGGCCTCGATGGCCTGCCGGTTCACCTCCACAGCGCGCAGCTCCTGCCGTGCCGAGGCGATGGCCGAACGGGCCTGCTGGGCCTGCGCCTGGGTCTGGCGCTGTCCGGCCTCGGTCTGGCGCAACGCGCTTTCGGTCTGCTCGAGCTCGCGCTGCGACACCGAGCCGTCGCCTACCAGGGCCAGTGAGCGGCGATGGTCGGCGTGGGCGCGCGTCCATTGCGCGTCGGCATTGAACTGCTGGGCCTGCGCCGCCGCCAGCTGGGCCTGGGCGCTGGCGACGCCGGCCTCGCGCACATGGCGGGCCTGCACCACGTTGGCCAGGTTGGCCTTCTGCGCCGCCAGCGTGGCCTGGGCCTGGGCCAGGCGCTGGCGGTAGTTGCGGTCGTCTAGGCGCACCAGCAGCTGGCCGGCCTCGACGGCGGCAAAGTCCTGCACCAGGACCTCGGCCACGTAACCATCGACCTTGGGGGCGATGACAGTCACGCTGCCGCGCACGTAGGCGTTTTCGGTGGCCTCGATGCCGTCGCGGAACGGCGGCAACCGCCAGGCATGGAGGACGAGCGCGATGCCGGCGAGCGCGGCCGCCGCAACGAGGACGTTGCCGGTCTTCAGGAACTTGGACATGACTTCAGGTCGTTGGTTGTCAGGCAGAAATGGCGGCCGCGGCCGTTGTGGCGGCGGCCCGGCGGCGCCGCCCGCGCCACGCCAGCACCGCCAGCCACACCGACAGGCCAGCGGCCAGGGCGGCGGTGTGCAGGAAAAAGTCGTTGTAGGCCAGCACGAAGGACTCACGCGTGATCTGCTGGTGCAGCAGCACCATCCCCTGTTGAGCGCGGCCCGCCGGGTCGCCCATCGCGCGCGCCGCCCAGTCGCCGAGTTGCGCGACGCGCTGCGCCACCTGCGGGTCGCCGATGGCCATCTGCCGGGCCAGCGCGTCGAAGTGCCAGGACTGGCGCTGCGCCACCCAGGTGCTGGCCCAGGCCGAACCGAGCAGGCTGCCCAGCAGTTGCGCCGCGCTGAAGGCGGCCACGAAGCTCACGAGGTGCTGCCCCCCCTCCTCCATCACCGGGCCGAAACCGAGCAGCAGCGAAGCCGAGAAGAACAGGCCGAGCGCCACGGCCAGCAGGGACTGACTCAGGTAGAACTGCTCGGGGCGACTGAGCGCGCTCGCGTGGCTGTCCATCCACGCGGCAAGCACCACCAAGGCGGCAGCCAGCACCGACAGCAGCGGCGCACCGCGCCGCACCGCGATCGCCGGGGCCACCGCGAAGCCAGCCACCAGTCCTGCGCTCACCAGGGCGAACAGCAGCCGCATCTGCTCGTTGGACTGGCCAAGCACCGACATCAGCCCCACCACCCCCACGGTCTGCTCCGACAGCACGATGCGGAACAGCAGGACCCCCAGCACGAAGCGCAGCATGTAGGGCCGCGCCAGCCAGCGCAGGTCCAGCAAAGGGCTGGCGCGGTTGAGGTCGGCCAGCGCGTACAGCGCCAGGCAGGCGATGGCACCGGCCATGCAGCGGCCGAGCCACGGCGCGTCGGTCCACCAGGCCAGGCGCCCCTGGGAGACCGCCACGCACAACAAGGCCAGCCCGAGCGCGTAGAGCGGAAACGCCAGCAGGTCGCCGCGGTCGAAGGCGGGCCGCCGCGGCTGCGGCTTCAACGGCACCAGATGAATGGCAGCCAGGCTCAGCAACGCCAGCGCCACGTCGAGCGAGAACAGGCCGTGCCAGCGCCCTGCGTCCAGCAGCTCGGGCGCCAGCACGCGGCTCAGCGGGCCCGGCAGCTGCAGGCAGGCGAAGCCGGCCAGCAGCGCCAACGGCGCCAGCTTCTGCGGCAGCGCCTCCATCATGTAGAAGACCGCGAGCGTGCTCAGCGGCGCAGCTGTCAGGCCGAGCGCGGCACGCACGGCGACGGCCGAGCTCAGGTTGTCGGCCAGCTGGTGCAGCGCGCAGACGCCCATGAACAGCCACAGGCTGGCCGCCGTGAAGGCCCGCAGCCCCACATGCAGACGCATCTTCGTGATCAGCAGCGTGGCCCACAGCGCCGTTGCAAAGTAAGCCGTCGTGAGCCAGCTGGCCTCGGCCGCGGTGGCACCCAGCGAGCCCTGGATGGCACCGAGGTTGTTGCTCACCAAATAGAGCCCGAACCCCTGGGTCAGGCCGAGCAACACCCCGACCGCCGCGCGCAGCGGCGAGATCCGAGGCTGATCCGGTGACGATGACGCATTCATGACAGGTGAATTGGGTGGAGTCGTCAGCCCTCCAGCACGAGCGCTGGCGCCGGGCCGGCGGGTCGAGCCGAAAGCCTGGGGTGGAGATGCCGTGGAGCGCCGGCCCCGCGGGCGGAAGTGCCCGCGCGGGGCCGTCAATCGCACCGCTTGGAGAGTGCGCTCGACAAACAGAAGTCTGTTCGTTGGCGTGCGCCGCGCAAAGTCAGAGTCGGACAGCTTGGGCATCGGTTCGGACAACGCGACGAACGGCGCGATCCCGCCTGCAATACTCACCCACGGGAAAACCCCATACCTCCACCGGACTGCCCGCGACCATGCCCGACGTCTCTGTCTCCACCCTGAAACCCGCGAAGCCTGCCCCCGGGTTCTCAGCCCACACCGCGCTCAGCCTGCGCGAAAGGGTCTATGCGCCCCTCAAGATCCTGACGGTGGTGGAGGCCCTGGCGGAGCACGGGGTGGCCAGCGAGACCGCCCTGGCTGGCACCGGACTGAGAGTCGARCAGGTCCGCGACCCCAGCGTGCGGACCTCGGTGCAGCAACTGCTCACCGTCGGACGCAACGCCTTGCGGCTGTGTCCGGCGTCCGGCCTGGGCCTGATGGTGGGCCAGCGTCTTCACGTCAGCAGTTATGGCCTCTACGGCTACGCCATGCTCTGTGCGGTCACCATGCGACAGGGCTTCGAGATGTCGATGCGCTACCAGGAGCTCGGCACGCCGGTGATGCCCGTCACCCTGTCTGAAGACGGCGGCAAGGCGGTCTGGCACATGCCGACCCACGCCGAGCTCGCGATGCTCGAGCTCAGCGCGGTCGAGTACCGCTTCTTCCTCGACATGCAGTTCGCGCTCCATGCCACCCTCGTCAAGGATGCGATGGGCCCGTGGTGCGTGCCAGCCCAGGCGCTGTATGCGATGCCCCCACCCGAGTACGCGGAGCAGGTGGCGCGGACACTCGGTTGTCCGGTGGCCTTCGATCAGACGAGCAATGAGCTGCACTATCCGCGCGAGTGGCTGGACCGTGCCCCACAGATGGCAAATCCGCTTACGGCGGCGCAGATGTCCGAGACCTGCGAGCGCTTGCTGGAGCAGATCGCCTGGCAGGCCGGGCTCACTCGCCGCGTCTACGAAGAGATCACCCGCATCCCTGGACGCTTCCCCAGCATCGAGGATGTCGCCTCGTCGCTGTGCATGACCTCGCGCACGCTGCGGCGCCGCTTGGACGCCGAAGGCACCTCGTTCAGCGAGCTCTCGTCAAGCGTGCGGCATGCCCTGGCGCTGGACTACCTGGGGACCACGAACCTCTCAATCGAGGACATCGCGGCCGCCCTGGGCTTCAGCGACGCAAACAGCTTCCGACATGCCTTTAAGCGCTGGTCCGGAAAGTCGCCGCTGGATTTGCGCCGCTAGCGACGGGCTGTGACCGACCGCAACCAGCCTGAAGCAATCAGTCAACCTGGACGACGCCTTTGCAGCGGTTGCTGCCGGTCGGCCAGGGAGTTCGAATGTCCGCTCACCGCGGGAATGCTGACGCTGAGAGCCGCCATCGGCAACGCTGGGCGAGATGAGGTTCGCCTCCGCCTCGACATGGCGCGGCTGGACGTCCGCTCCGCGCGCCCGCGAACTCACACAGTCGACCCAAAGCGGAAGTCGGCTTAGGCTGAGCAAGCCTCTGGGAAGCAGCCGTTCAACGTTTGCCGTGAGGGGTGACCTTCCAACTGGAAGGCGTCCGCTCGATGGAAAGGTTGGGCGTCATCGTGGCCCCGAGGGGGCTTGGCGTCGGAGTGCCTCAAGGTGCGGCTTGACCTCGTTGCCCTCAGCGTTCAGGAACGCAAATGAGCCACTGAGTATGAGGACGAAGTCGTTCTCGCCCGGAAAGAAGACGTACTCCACACCGGGAAGGAGGCCCAGGCTGCAGTTTCCTGGACCGAACGGGAAGTCTCTGACGAGACCAGGAGGGGTTCCCTTGAAGACCTCCTTCACCTCGAACTTGGCCTCCACTACGTCGATTTGCTCGCCGGGTCTCAGTGGGCTGGCGAACTTGGCCAGCTTCGCCTCTGTGATGCGGGCGCGAAAGACTGAATTGGCCTTTGCGAACAGCTCCTCACTTGTAGGCTGGCTAGGCGACGAACAGGCCGACGCGGATGAGGCAGCGAACGAGGCGACGAGTGCGAGTAGAAGATGTTTCATGACGCTCAAGAGATGGTATCCAGTCGGTGAAGGCGTCAGCGGCACTCCATCCCTACGAGGAACGTTTGACGATCAAAACGATCACGACCAGCGCGACCGCACCGGCATAGAACGCTACCTTGAGATAGCTGGGCGCGGAGGGCTCTGGACCAGGAAGATCGTTGCGTCCTGGCCAGACCGCCTGTTTCGCCGCGCCAGCGAACATATGCGCCACAGCAGGGAAGAGCGCGAACGCAAAGGAAGGGGCGACATATGAGACGGCTCCGAGAATGGCGGATGTTCCAAACACCCAAGCTGCGAACGGAACGGAGGGAAATACTGAAGCAGCGGCGAACCCGATTGCCGGCACGAAGCCTAGAGCAAGTCCGACGAGTGCCGCCAGCAGGCATGCGCCGAGTCGGAAAGCGGCAGTAGGTGAATCGTTCTCCACGTGAGTCCTTGCGTTTGACACGAGAGGCTCGCTCGGCCTGCCGGGCAGACTCTCGCTATGGAAGCGCCGCGCACGCGATGCGAAGCCGACCTCGACTGTGCCACGCCTACGTGCCCGAAAAGGGGGCGTTTGCCATGGGCTGCTCGTGGCCGTCGAGAGCCAGTCGCCTACGTGTCTTCATCACGGAGGCGATCTCGCGCCTGCGCAAGCAGATCCGAATACGCTGCGGAGAAGGGCTCGGACAGTTGCTTTTCGAGCAGGCTGCAAAGGTTCCAAAGAGCCCTGGCCTCAGCCTGGTCCGCTATCGACAACTGATCAGACTCCGCGAAGCGACTAACGAACTCAAAGAACACGAGCGCCTCATCGGCACTAAGGTCAAGGTGAACGCGTTGCTGTTGATCCATGTGGCGAGGGTAGCTGGCAACCCCGAAACCCGACAGTCGCGACAGGCCGCTTGTGGCCGTGTGTTGCCTGTCGACCCACGCATCAAAGCTGCGACCCAGCCGGTGCTTCACTGCAGCCGTACTTCAACTCAAAAGGTCGCCCAGCGATAACAAGTCCAGAGGGGACAGCGGTTCAGTCCCGAGGCCACTCACACGCGTAGCCATCTCCTTCCGGCGGGTCATTTCGAGGGCTGCTTGTCGCTCTTCGCGTTCCAGTGCAAAGACCTTCTCCAGCTCCGCTGGCGAGAGAACCATATCGCTCGGCAGCTGCCTCTCGCAGCGTTCGCACCTTGGATACCGATTTGTGAATACACCGAATCCACAATATGGACACTTTGGTGGCACCTTCTGACTCATGGCAGACCCTTTGATCGAACTCGTGGCCGACCGGCTTCACGGCCCACTCGACGTGGTTGACGCCTTCATCGTACTACCTGTGAAAGCATCCACATATAGCGCTAGTCGCCCCGGGAGCCGTCGCAGATGAGCGACAGTTCGTAGCCGACTGTGATCTTTCGACTGTCGCCTAGCAGGCTGGGCACCACGGGGCCGAGTTGGCCGCCGTTGACTGCCGCCTCGCTTGAATGGCTAGGTTTCACGGGGGCCCAGGCTTGGCCTTGCAAGACGAATCTCTGAGTAGCGCATTGCCCAAACATCTCCGACTATTTCGACTTTCCCCAGGTCCTCCAACTTCTGCATCGTCGCCTGCAGATAGGCCAAGGGAAGGTGCGGATAGGTCTGATCAAATTCCGCGAGGAGATCGCCGACGATCTTCGCCACCTTCTGCCAATGAACTGTGCATTCCCGAAGAATGAGTACCTGTGCAGCAGAACGCTCCTCTGACGTGGAGGCGCGCATCTGCGCGATCTCTTCATCCGTTGGTTCGTAGGGCGCTGCATCCTCTGGATCGAAGTCGTTGGAATCAACCATGGTGGAAAGTTGCCTCGCGGTTTCCGTGGAGCCTACTCAAAAGCGGTCGCTCGTGACCGGCAGGAAATGGCCGACAACAGAGCCTCCTCAAAACGGGTCAACGAAGAGTCCGAAGCCTCGCTCCAGGTACTCACCGAGGGCAGCAGCTTGTGCGCTGCTTTGCAGCACTGCAGGTTCGAGCATGACGATCGCGGAAAATGCTGCGCCACGAGGCGCATGGATCACGTTTTCGACTCTGAGCTGGAACGAAAAGCCGTCGATTCGCGGCAACACAGCCGGTGGATTGGCAGTTGACTGGCCGAATGAGACTATTTCGCCTTGCCTTGGTAGTACCTCGAAGTCGAGTTGGCCGGAAGCCATGCCGAAGGACTCCGTCGGCGACGCGAAAATTGAGAGATCGACATGTGCCTTCATGGCTGCGTATGCTAGCTGGGCGTACGTGCATGGTCTCGCCAGACGACCCGGAAGCTGCCGTCGGCGACTGGCAGGTACTGGCCGTCAGGCGCCAACCACGGCGAGCCCGTGCGAGCATCAATCGGCATTCGCGTCGTCGTTCTCCGTCTGCTTAGCATGCCGCACGCGCCGAGCCGCGTCGTACACAGCCGCCCCCAAGCCAACGACGACCATCGCAACTGCTTCGAGCTGCGCCCAGCTGAACATGGATTCCTGCATCGCGAGGAATCCGCCGATAAGCGCTAGCACAGCGCCCAAAACGAAGATGGGCAGCTTCTCAACCGGCGGAGGAACGATCATGACCCTAGCCTACCTGAAAGGCGTCTCTCGCAGTCGCCCGCTTCTGGCCGACTGTTGCCTGTCATCTGTCTCGCCTGGTGGCCTAGGGGCGACCCGTTGCATCTCCGGCCAACGTGTGCCTGCGAAGCGCTTCGCTGAAGACTGCCTGATGCCAGTCTTGTCAGCTTTTCCGCTCGGCGCCGGGTTCCCGAAGGCTCCTGATGAACTTGATGCCTGCGGAGATTCCGAGTACGACAAGGCCAGCGAGCGCAACGACGAGGATGAATGCCTCGCGTGCCCAGAGCATCAGCAGGCTCAGAAAATCCGGGCGCTTACCACTTGGGTAGGGGTAGTAGTACGACACCGCCATGCACGCGACGAGTAGGAGCAATCCAACGAAGCCGATGGCGCCATC
>NZ_JBFUGW010000180.1:0-12921 GCF_056402735.1 Rhizobacter sp. P3_C12 | reverse complement strand
ATCACCGATGCACAGGGCGCCCAACTCGTCCACCAGCACGACGCGTTCGGCAACCTGGTGGCGACGAAGGACGCGCTGCAGAACACCGTGCAGATCGCCTACGACGTGCGCGGCAACAAGCTGAAGCTGACCGACCCGGACGCCGGGGTGATCGAGTACCTCCACGACGCACTGGGCCAGGTGGTGTGGCAGCAGAACCCGTTGCAGAAGCAGCGCGGCGGCTCGACGACGATGGCCTACGACGTGCTCGGCCGGATGACGCTGCGCGTCGAGCCGGAGTACCAGAGCACCTGGACTTACGACAGCTGCGCGATGGGCATCGGCAAGCTGTGCGCAACGACTGCCAACACGGACCTCAGTCGGCAGTGGGTGTACGACAGCCTGGGTAGGCTGATCAACACCCGCACGAGCATCGCCAACGGGCCGAGCTTTGCGAGTGCGCTGAGCTATGACGCCAACGGCCGGCAAGCGACGCAGACCTGGCCGASCGGGCTGACGGTGAACYACGGCTACACGCCCAAGGGGTTCCTCGACACGGTGTCGCTGGCCACCTCGGTGACGGTGAACCCACTGCCGGCGACACCGGGCGGCACGCCGGGCCCAGGCACGACGCTGCCGGCCGGCACGGTGCTGTGGCAAGCACAAGCTTGCAACGCGTGGGACCAATTGGAGCAGCAGCGCTACAGCAATGCGGTGACGAGCAAGTCTGGCTATGAAGCGGCGACAGGCCGCGCCAGCAGCCTGACGACGGGCAAGGCCAATGGGACCGACGTGCTGAACCACGGCTACGTGTGGGACAGCCTGGGCCGGCTGACGAACCGCAACGATGCGAATGGGGATGGCGCCACCGGCGCGGTGACCGAGAACTTCGAGCACGACGCGCTCGGCCGGCTGCAGCGCTACACGGTGGCAGCTCCTGCGATCAGCGGCCTGGTTCGCACGGTGAGCCTGCAATACAACGCGCTGGGCAGCATCCTCTACAAGAGCGATGTGGGGCTGTACAGCTACGGCGCACAGGGGGCGAACGCGGTGCGGCCGCATGCAGTGCAGAGCATCGAAGGCGCAGCAGCCAACGGCTACGGCTTCGACGCGAACGGGAACATCGCGAACGCTACGGCGGGCAAGTACCGCGGAATTGCGTACACGGGCTTCAACCTGCCGGACAGCCAAGCGGGCGTGCAAGGGCCCCCAGGCGGTCCGAGCTACGTGTGGAACTACGACGAGGACCACGCGCGCATCCGCGAGGTGCGAACGATCCCGAGCGGCACCAACGCTGGAACGCGGACCACGTGGTACCTGCACCCGGACAACACCGGCGGCCTGGCCTTCGAGAGCGAGGTCAATGCGCCGACCAGCCCGAGTGCCGCGGACCCTGCGGTCACCAACCACCGGCACTACCTGAGCTCAGGCGGCCAGAGCCTCGGGGTGTTGGTCACCACCGGAGCGCTGCCGGCACTCGGCGCCACACAGACCGCGCCAGCTGTGCAGTCGAACCTGAGCGCGTTGAAGCTGGAGTACTGGCACAAGGACCACCTGGGCAGCATCGCGGCAACGACCGACCACAACGGCAACCTGACCGCCCGCGACGCGTACGACCCATTCGGCAAGCGGCGCTTCGCCAACGGCAACTACGACGCCACAGGTGCCTTGGTGATCGACTGGAGCCCCGCCGTCAACAGCGGCACCGACCGCGGCTTCACCGGCCACGAGCAGCTCGACGACATCGGGCTCACGCACATGAACGGGCGGCTGTACGACGCGGCCCTCGGTCGCTTCCTGTCCGCGGACCGGGCTGTAACGAAGCCCTACGAACTGCAGAGCTACAACCGCTACAGCTATGTCGAGAACCGGCCGCTGAGTAGCACGGACCCGAGCGGCTGGAATCCGAATGAGCTGACGCCGAGCAAGACCTGGGATCCCGAACTCTTCGTGATGGAGGAGGTGAAGATCACCGGCACGGGCGTGCCCACGCTGCCTGCGCCGAATCTGACCTGCTCATCTTCATGCCTGGGGGGACTCTTCAGACCGGGGCCGCCGACCTTCGTGCTGATGGCCGCCCCCGGCACGCCAGTTCAGAAGTCGTTCCAGCAGGGCCTGAATGCGGGGGCTGCTAAGACCACGAGAGTGGTCGGCGGGATTCGCGAGTACGTCCACAAGGAGGCCGAGAACGGATCCGTGCTGTGGAAAATGGTCAATGCAGTGCTGTCCGTGGGCGACTCCGAGGAGCAGGCTGCTGATGGGTTGTCGACGGAGGCAGAAAAGCACCCTCCAAATCCGAATGGGCGGAAGGGAAGTCCTGAACATCAGGCCGAAGTCGAAAAGGCCGAACARGAACTGCGCAACAAGTATGCGAATGATCCCAACATTGAAGTGCAAACAGAGGTTCGCGTTCGGACCCCGGGTGGAGACAAGGAGAATCGATATCTCGACGTGGCTGCAAGAGACAAGAGGACTGGCGAGATAGTTGAAGGTGTGCAAGTTGGCAAAGAAACACAGGCCGGAAATCCGGTGGCTCGTGAGCGGCGTGCAATGCAAGATGTCAGTAAAGCATCGCCCGGCACGAACGTATCATTCCGACCCTATGACCGTTGAGAACAGGCTATGGGAAAGCAACTTGAAATTTTGACGACAGATCTTGATCTCCGGGATTTGGAAAAGTCTCTAAGGAGTAGGGGGGGCGTCGCTCTTTTATCAGATGGCGCAAATGGGGATTTCAGCTCACTCAGCACGTTAGACCAATTGCCAATCCCAATCTCATCTGCGGGAGAGAAGTCGCTCGTGTGCTATTTGGCGCCCATACAATTGCCTGCTCGCATCTTCATTGAATCAGAGAGTCCAGTTAAGGTGCATGTCAACATTCGCGAGTCGCACCTCATCGAGTTTTGGCGTCCGTTTTACGATGGAAGAGTCGTGCGGCCCGGGCGGCTCTATTATGAAGATCGAATTCTCATTGATAATGTATTTGTGCAAAAGGATCAAGCCTTTTGCGATTGGGCGAAGGGTGTAATGGCTTTTGTGAGGAAAAATCTTCACCGTGACCCGGCAAGCGGTAGCTATCTCGGGGAGGACGCCGCAAGCGCAATCGATAGTGGCCGGATAGCAGTTGGATCTATTCTCCGATAGCCCGGAGAAAAGCGAGTGCCGCGATGAATGAACGTCCGATTCCCGAAGCCGCTATGCGCGACGAAGATGAAGTCGAGATGCTGCGAGTGTGGATTCGTTCAGAGGCACTGAATGCCGCGGCACGCATTGCTACATCGGCGGCCGTCTTGATCTGGCTGGTCGCGGGTCAGGTGTTGGCTGGGTTTTCGAACGGCTTTCAGCGAGCCTGCATCGATCTGGCATTCGCGAAAGACCATTCATGGAACAAGATGACTGGCAAGGATTGATGCATTGAAGGCGTCGTTTGTCGCTTTATTTGCATCGACATTCAAGCCGGCGTCACGGCAGCTGCGGCCACGCCCGCTGCGCCGGTCGCATCTGCTCCCACGCCCGCGCGAGTTGCAGCACGCCCAGGTCGTCGTGCCGCGCGCCGATGATCTGCAGCCCGATCGGCAGCCCGTCGCTCGTGTAGCCGCAGTTGATGCTCGCGGCCGGCTGCTCGCTCATGTTGTACGGCAGCGTGAACGCGATGTGCTCGAACGGCCGTGCCGGGTCATTGGTCGGGCACGGCAGCTCGGCGGCGAAGGCCGGGATCGGCGCGGTCGGCGACAGCAGCGCGTCGAACGGCCGGCAGGCCGCGACAGCCGCCTCGCGCATCGCGCCCATCTGGCTGTAGCCGTGGAACACCTGTGCGCCGCCCAGGTCGGCGCCACCGCGCGCCCAGTCGACGATGAACGGCAGCACCTTCGCGCGCCGCGCCTCGGGCAGCGCCGCGATGTCCATCCAGGCGCGGCAGCGCCAGAAACGGTCCATGCCGTCGATCATCTCGCGCGTCATGAACGGTGCGACCGGCTCGACGATCGCGCCCGCGCCTTCGAATGCGCGCGCCGCCGCCTCGACCGCCGCCCGCACCTCCGGCTCGACCGGCAGGCCCCAGCCGGCGTCCATCAGCAGGCCGAGCTTCAATCCGCGCAGCGGGCGCTCGAGCTGCGCCCAGGCGATGTCCTGCCAGGGCAGGCTCATCGTGTCGCGCATGCCCGGGTCGGGGCGCGACAGCACACCCATCATCAGCGCCGCATCGGCGACCGTGCGCGTCATCGGCCCGGCCACGCGGCCGGCGTATGGCGGCTGGATCGGGATGCGGCCGAGGCTCGGCTTCAGCGTGAAGATGCCGCACCAGCCGGCCGGCAGCCRCACCGAGCCGCCGATGTCGGTGCCGACGTGCAGCGGCCCGTAGCCCGCGGCCGCCCCCGCGGCGGCGCCGGCGCTGCTGCCGCCCGGGTTGCGGCGCAAATCCCACGGGTTGCGGGCCAGCGGGTGGAAGCTCGACAGGCCGGACGACAGCATCCCGTAGTCGGGCATCGTCGTCTTGCCGAGGATCACCGCGCCGGCTTCGCGCAGCCGCGCGGCCGGCGGCGCATCGGCCGCGGCCGGCACCAGCTCGGTGGCGGCGGTGCCCAGTGGCACCGGCGTGCCGCGCGTCGCGATGTTCTCCTTGATCATCGCCGGCACGCCGTCGAGCGCACCGAGCGGCGCGTTCGCGAGCCAGCGCGCCTGCGAGGCCTCGGCCTGCGCGAGCGCGGCGGCCGCATCCAGCGCGTAGGTGGCGCACAGCCGCGGCTCCCAGGCCGCGATGTTCGCGAGCACCGCGCGCGTCACTTCCACCGGCGACAGCGTGCGCGCCGCGTAGGCCGCCAGCAGCTCCACGGCCGACAGCTGCGCCAGCGCGTTCATTGCCAGCTCACCGCGCCCATGTCGTTCGCGAACACCGGCGAGCTGCTCCACAGCCCCTTCAGCCGCTTGTTGGCGACCATGAACTGCGGCAGCTGGAACAGCCAGGCGTTGACCGCGTCGTCGGCCAGCCGGCGCTGCGCATCGCCGATCAGCTTCAGCCGCTCCTTCGCGTTGATGCTGGCGTCGTACTTCGCGACGATCTCGGCGTAGGCCTTGCCGTCGTAGCCGAAGTAGTACGACGGATCGGCGTACACCGCGAAGTCGAGCGGCTCGACGTGGCTGATGATGGTCAGGTCGAAGCTGCCCTTGAACGGGCCGGCCAGCCACTGCGCCCATTCGACGTTGTCGATCTTCGCGACGATGCCCACCTTCGCGAGCTGCGCCGCGATGATCTCGCCGCCCTTGCGCGCGTACTGCGGCGGCGGCAGCGAGAGCGTCACGTTCAGCGGCGTCGCGACGCCGGCCTCCTTCAGCAGCGCGCGGGCCTTCTCGGGGTTGTACGGGTTCACGCCGGTCAGGTCGATGTAGCCTGCGTCGCTCGGCACCATGTGGCTGCCGATCGGCGCGCCCTGGCCTTCCATCGCGCCGGCGATCACCGCCTTGCGGTCGATCGCCATCGCGATCGCGCGGCGCACGCGCACGTCGTCGAAGGGCTTGCGCTTGTTGTTGATCGCGACGAGCGTCTTGCCCTCGGTGCCGCCGATCGCGACCGTGAAGCGCGGGTCGTTCTGGAACTGCACCAGGCTTTGCGCGGCCTGGAAGCGTGGGAACGCATCGACGTCGCCGGCCAGCAGCGCGGCCGATTGCGCGGCCGGGTCGTTGATGATGCGAAAGCTCACCTTCTTCAGCTTGATCGCCGCCGCGTTGCGGTAACTGTCCCAGCGCGACAGCACCACGGCGGCGCCGCGCGACCAGCTCTCGAAGCGGAACGGGCCGGTGCCGACCGGCCGGGTCGCGGTGGTGGCGGCGCTCTTCGGGTCGAGGATCACCGCGGTGTTCTCGCCGAGGCGGAACAGCAGGTTGCCGTCGGCCTTGGCGAGCACCAGCACCACGGTCTGCGCATCGGGCGTCTCGATGCGGGTGATGTTGTCGAACACCGTCTTCTTCGCCTTGTTGGTGCTGCCCTCGGCGCGGGCGCGCTCGAAGCTGAACTTGACGTCGGACGCGTCGAAGGCCTCGCCGTCGTGGAACTTGACGCCCTTCTTCAGCTTGAAGGTGTAGAGCCGGCCGTCGGGGTCGATGCTCCAGCTGTCGGCCAGCAGCGGCGTCACGCTGCCGTCGACGTTGATCCTGGTCAGCCCCTCGAGCACGTTGTAGTGGACGATCTCGCCGATCGACGCGGCCGCYGAAGTGGTCGGGTCGAGGCCGGGCGGCTCCAGCGTGATGCCGATGACGGCGCTGTCCTTGCGGGACTGGGCGGCAGCGAGCGTCGCGGCGCACAGCAGCAGCGTGGCGGTGGTCTTGAGGGCGGCGTTCATCGGAAGATGGTAGCCCGGATGCCAATCCGGGATGGGCGTCACGAACCCCGGATTGGCATCCGGGCTACGGGGTACTCGCAGCCGAGACAAGTGCGCGCGTGTAGGCATGCTGCGGTGACCGAAACACCTTGTCCGACGCGCCGCGCTCGACGACCTCGCCGCCCCGCATCACCAACACCTCCCCACACAGGTGATCGACCACCGCGAGGTCGTGGCTGATCAGCAGGTAGGTCATGCCGAAGCGCTGCTGCAGGTCGGTCATCAGGTTCAGCACCTGCGCCTGCACCGAGACATCGAGCGCGCTCACCGGCTCGTCGGCGACGATCAGCTTCGGCCGCGTCACCAGCGCTCGCGCGATCGCGATGCGCTGGCGCTGGCCGCCGGAGAACTCGTGCGGATGCCGCGCGGCATCCGACGCGCGCAACCCGACCGCCTCCAGCGCCTCGGCCACCCGCCCCGCCGCCTCCGGATCGCCGTCGGGCAGCGGCTCGGCGACGATGCGCCCGACACGCTGCCGCGGATCGAGCGACCCGTAGGGATCCTGGAACACCATCTGGAAATCGCGGCGCGCCGCGCGCAACCCGGCCGGCGCCAGCGCATTCAGGTCGCGCCCGTCGAACAGCACCCGGCCGCTGCTCGGCGGCTCGAGCGCCATCGCGATGCGCGCCAGCGTCGACTTGCCCGAGCCCGATTCGCCGACGATCCCGAGGTTGTGCCCGGCCCGCAGCGCCAGGCTCACGCCGCGCAGCGCGTCGACCACCGGCGCCGGCTGCAGCAGTCGCTCGCGCGGCAGCGTGTAGCGCCGCGTCACCTGCTCCAGCGCGAGCAGCGGCGCCTCGCCGGCCGGCGCGTTCACGTCAGCAGCTGGCGCGCCGCGAGGCTGCGCATCAGCGCGGTCAGCCCGAAGCGCCACGGCGCGATCTCGTCGCAGCGGCGCACCCGGTTCACCAGCGCCCCGAACGCCGGCGACGAGACCGTGACCACGTCGCCCACCACGTGCGTGAAGCCCTGGCCCGGGCCCAGCCGGTCCTGCGTCGGCGCGAGCATGGTGCCGAGGAACAGCATCAGCCCGTCCGGGTACTGGTGGTGCGGGCCGATCGCCTGCGCCGCCAGGTCGAGCGGATCGCGGCTGATCTTCGCGAGCGTGTCGCGGCCCTCGACGCGGAAACCGTCCGGCCCCGCCACGTGCAGCGCGATCTCGCAGCGGCGCAGGTCATCGATCGTGAAATGCGCGTCGAACAGCCGGATGAACGGCGCCATCGCGCACGAGGCGTTGTTGTCCTTGGCCTTGCCCAGCAGCAGCGCGCTGCGGCCCTCGAAATCGCGCAGGTTCACGTCGTTGCCGAGCGTCGCGCCGCGCACCCGGCCGCGGCTGTCGATCGCGAGCACCACCTCGGGCTCCGGGTTGTTCCACGACGAGCCGGGGTGCAGCCCGACATCGGCGCCGGTCCCCACTGCGGCCATCGGCGGCGCCTTCGTGAACACCTCGGCGTCCGGCCCGATGCCCACCTCCAGGTACTGCGACCAGGCGCCCTGCGCGATCAGCACCTCCTTGACCTGGGCCGCCTGCGGCGAGCCGGGGACGATGCCGGCCAGGTTGTCGCCGAGGATGCCGGTCAGCGAGCGGCGGATCTTGTCGGCGCGCGAGGCATCGCCGCGCGCCTGCTCCTCGATCACCCGCTCCAGCAGGCTCGCGATGAAGGTGACGCCGCTCGCCTTCACCGGCTGYAGGTCGCACGGCGCCATCAGCCAGGCCTGGGTGCCGTCGCGCAGCGATTCGTCGCTGTTGGCGAGCGCCGCCTCGTACGACGCGATGCGCGGCGCCTGCCCGGTGCGCAGCGCCGATTGCACCGAGAACACCGGGTCGTCGAGTTCCAGCAGCTGGCTGCTGGTGGCGGCGACGGTCGACAGATCGTGCAGGTCGTCGCCGGTCAGCGTGACCAGCGTCGGCCCGCCGCCGGGCACCCACAGGCGGCCGACCAGCGTGGCGCGCCGGGCGTCGTGGGGCAGTGATTCGGCGACGGACATCGGCAGGGGCGGAAAGTGGAGGGTCATGGAGGCTCTCGACAGGGTTGACAGGGGTGGCGGCGTTGACAGGGCAGAAGGGTTTGTCCCGCTGAAGCTTTCGGGGCAGGCGCTTACGATGAGAATCCGCGCTGTCCCACGAAGACGCGAAGGACATCCCGATGCTCAAGACGATATCGCCGCTGCTCACGCCCGACGCGCTGCACGCGCTGGCCAGCATGGGCCACGGCGACGACCTGGCGATTGTGGACGCGAATTTCCCCGCCGCCCAGGTGGCCCACCGGTCCGGCGCGCGGCTGGTGCAGATCGCCGGTGCCGATGCGCCGGCCGTGCTGGCGGCGCTGCTGCCGCTGTTCCCGCTCGACACCTTCGTGCCGCAATGCGCCTGGACGATGCAGGTGGTGGGCGACACCCGCGCCGTGCCACCGCCGGTGGCCGAATTCCGCAAGCTGCTGCACGGCGCCGGCGAGCGCGAGCCGGCCACGCTGGAGCGCTTCGCGTTCTACGAGCAGGCGCAGCGCGCCTTCCTGATCCTGCGCAGCGGCGAGCAGCGCAAGTACGGCAACCTGATCCTGCGCAAGGGGGTGGTGTCCACCGACTGACGTTTTCCATCGGGTCTGGCGCGAGGGGAGCCGCGCCGTCATCGCTCCCACCCACGGGAGAAGACCATGACCATTCCTGCCGCAACCGCCTCGTTCCACGGCATCTGGCCGGCCCTGCTGACGCCGCTCAAGCCGGACCTCGGCATCGACCTGCACCGCTTCGGGCTGCACGCCCGCTCGCTGATCCACGCCAAGGGCTGCGGCGGCGTCGTGCCGTTCGGCACCACCGGCGAGGGGCCGGCGTTCTCGGTCGCCGAGCGCCGCGACGCGGTCGACGCGCTGGTCGGCGAAGGGGTGCCGGGGCCGCAGATCCTGGTGTCGACCAGCTGCGCCGCGCTGCCCGACACGCTGGCGCTGACGCGCCATGCGCTCGGGATCGGCGCGCACGGCTGCCTGATGATGCCGCCGTTCTTCCTGAAGGGCGGCGCCCACCAGGTGACGGACCAGGGCGTGATCGACAGCTACCGCCAGGTGATCGACGGCGCGGCCGACGACCGGCTGCGGCTGTACCTGTACCACATCCCCCAGGTCAGCGGCGTCGGGCTGTCGCGCAAGGTCGTCGAGACGCTGAAGCGGCTCTACCCGCAGACCATCGTCGGCATCAAGGACAGCAGCGGTGACACCGCGCACACGCTGGCGCTGGCCGATGCGTTCAACGAGACGCTGATGGTGACCGCCGGCCATGAGCCCGACCTGCCCGAGCTGGCACGCCGCGGCAGCACCGGCGCCATCAGCGGGCTGGCCAACTTCATGCCGCACGTGGTGCAGCGGCTGGCCGGCCGGCCCGATGCGCCGAACACCCCGCACGACGTGTCGCGCGTGCGGCTGCTGCTGGCGATGCTCGGCCCTTACGCGCTGACACCCGCTTTGAAGGGCATCATGTCGGCCCTGAGCGGCGAACCCGGCTGGTTGCGGGTGCGCGCGCCGCAGGTGGCGCTGACGCTGGACCAGATGCACACGCTGCAGCACGCGCTGAAGCCGATCGCGCTGGACCTGGACGTCGATTGACACGAACAAGGAACCTGGAGACTGCATGACTGTTGATTCACGGCGCCGCCGCCTGGCGGCCGGCCTGGTGTTGTCCGGCGCGGGGTTGTCCGGCGTGTCTGCGCCGTGGGCGCACGCGGCCGGCAAGACGATGTTGCGCATCTCGACCCCCGCGGTGCCGGACGACTGGCACGCGAAGATGTGGACGGTCTTCAAGGATGCGCTCGACCAGTCGGCCCCCGGCGAGTTCGAGGTGCAGGTCAACCTGAACGCGGCGCTGTTCAAGCAGGGCGCCGAGCCGGCGGCAATGGCGCGCGGCAACCTGGAGCTGGCGTCGATCTCGGCCTTCGACATCGCGAAGCTGCTGCCCGAGTTCTCGATCTTCACCGCCGGCTACATGCTGCGCGACCCGCAGCATCAGCAGAAGGTGTTCAACGGGCCGATCGGCGACGAGGTGTTCCAGCGCGTCTCCGACAAGCTCGACGTGACCGTGCTCGCCACGGCCTACCTCGGCACGCGCCAGCTCAACCTGCGCGACACGCGCAAGGTGGTGGTGCCGGCCGACCTGAAGGGCGTGAAGCTGCGCATGCCGGGCTCGAAGGACTGGCTGTTCCTCGGCGAGGCGCTGGGGGCCACRCCGACGCCGCTGGCCTTCGGCGAGGTCTACCTGGGCCTGAAGACCGGCACCATCGACGGCCAGGACAACCCGCTGCCCACCGTGCGCGCCGCCAAGTTCTACGAGGTGACCAAGCAGCTGGTGCTCACCGGCCACCTGGTCGACGGCCTGTTCATCGCGGTCGCCAACAAGACCTGGAACACGGCGAGCCCGGCGCAGCGCCAGAAGCTGAAGGCGGCGGCGCAGGCCGCGGCGCGCTGGAACAACGACAACCGCATCAAGGAAGAAGCGCAGCTGGTCGACTTCTTCAGGCAGCAGGGCCTGCAGGTGACGACGCCCGACGTCGCGGCCTTCCGCCGCGCGGTGCAGCAGGCCTATGCCGCGTCCGAGCAGGCGAAGGCGTGGCCGAAGGGGATGCTCGAGCGCATCAACGGGGTCGCCTGATGCGCAACTGGCTGAAACGTGGCGCCGAGGCGGTCGGCGGCGGTCTCTTCGTGTTGCTGTTCCTCGTGTTCCTGGTGCAGATCGTCGCGCGCTTCGGCTTCGACCGGCCGCTGCCGTGGACCGACGAGCTGGCGGTGGTGCTGTACGTCTGGGTGATCCTGTGGTCGACCGCGTTCGTCGTGCCGCAGCGCGAGCACGTGGCCTTCGACCTGGTCTACAACGCGATGCCAGCGGGCATCCGGCGGGTGTTCCGCGGCCTCGCGGCGCTGCTGTTCGGCGGCCTCGCGCTGTGGGCGCTGCCTGCCAGCTGGGACTACATCCGGTTCATGGCGCGCGAGGGCACGCCGGTGCTCGGGCTGCCGTTCATGGCGGTGTTCCTGCCGTTCGCGCTGATGCTGGCCGGGGTGGTGGTGCGCAGCGCGTTGACGCTGTGGCGCATCGCGCGCGGGCTCGATCAGGAGTTGAGCGGCGAGGTGAAGGCATGAGCGCGGCACTCTGGGCCTTGATCGGCGTGCTGGTCGCGGGCTTCGTGCTGCGTGCGCCGATCGGCTTCTCGATGATCGGCAGCGGCATCGCCTACCTGATCGTCAAGGGGCAGGATGTCGGGCTGGCGGCCGAGCAGGTGCTGAACGGCCTGTACAACAGCTACGTGCTGCTGGCGGTGCCGCTGTTCATCTTCGCGGCCAACCTGATGAACGCCGGCACCATCAGCGAGCGCATCTTCGACTTCTGCCGCATCCTGGTCGGGCGGCTGCGCGGCGGGCTGGCGCAGGTCGACATCCTGGTCAGCGTGGTGTTCTCGGGCATGAGCGGCAGCGCGATCGCCGATGCCGCCGGGCCGGGGCTGGTGACGATCCGCCAGATGCTGAAGAAGCCGGAGTACACGCCCGGTTTCGCCGGTGCGGTGGTGGTGGCGAGCGCGACGCTCGGGCCGATCATCCCGCCGTCGATCCCGATGGTGATCTATGCGCTGGTGTCGGGCAGCTCGGTGGGCGCGCTGTTCCTCGGCGGCGTGGTGCCGGGCGTGCTGATGGCGCTGCTGATGATGGGCGTGGTGCAGGTCATCGCGACGCGACGCAACATGCCGCGCGAGGACAAGGTGCCGCTGCGCGAGTGGCCGGCCATCCTGGCGCGCGGCGCGCTGCCGCTGTCGCTGCCGGTGCTGCTGCTGACGGGCATCTACACCGGCATCTTCACGCCCACCGAGGCGGCCGCGGTGGCGGCGCTGCATGCGCTGGTGCTGGCCGGCGTGGTCTACCGCGCGCTCAGCTGGCGCACGCTGTGGGGCGTGGTGATGGAGTCGACGCGGTCCAGCGCGGTGATCACGATGATCCTGGCCGGCGCGTTCATGATGAACTACGCGTTCACCGCCGAGGGCGTGCCGCAGTCGCTCGCAGCATGGATGGCGGGCTTCGATCTCGGGCGCACCTCGTTCCTGCTGCTGGTGAACCTGCTGTTCCTGGTGCTCGGCTGCTTCATGGACATCTCGGTGCTGCTGCTGGTGTTCGTGCCGATCCTGCTGCCGATGGTGAAGGCGCTGGGCATCGACCTGGTGCACTTCGGCGTGGTGATCGTGCTGAACATGATGATCGGGCTGATCCACCCGCCGTTCGGGATGCTGCTGTTCGTGACGAACGCGCTGACCGGGATTCCGATCCGCGACATGCTGCGCGAGGGCTGGCTGTTCATCGTGATGCTCTTGCTGCTGCTGCTGGCGATGACGCTGTTCCCGCAGATCGTGCTGTGGCTGCCGCAGTCGATGGGGTATCGCTGACGGCGCCGATGCGGATGCAGCGCGCGGTGTGATCCGGGCCGGCGTCGACCGGCGCGGGCATCCCGCCTCGGCACGCGTCGATCACCCACCCGCAGCGGTCCGCGAACGGGCACCCCGCCGGCCACTCGCCGAGCGCCGGCACGCGGCCCGGGATCGTCG
>NZ_JBFUGW010000179.1:0-13055 GCF_056402735.1 Rhizobacter sp. P3_C12 | reverse complement strand
CTCACTTCGTTCGCTGTGGTCAAACAGTCGACGACAGTCAGTTCACGAAGCGTGCTGCGCACGCGGGCCATGAAACCAGCCAGCTCCGGCGCCCCCTCCTTATTGGCGCTCCACAGCCTCCCCACCCGCGCCTTTGCCGATGCCGCACCTCCTTGGGTGAGGGGAAAAGACTGAAGTGGCCGACGAACGCGCCCACGCTCGCACGCTCGTCGATCACTTCAGTCTTTTCCCTCCAACAAGAGCGCCTGGTTCAGCACGGCCAGTCATCTCAACCTTGTAAATTGAGCGGTCACCGCTCAAAATGCAAGGATGTTTGAACGCCACCTCATGGCCTCCCTGCGGGAGAGGCTGACATTCTTTCCCGGCGTCGTGATCACCGGCCCCAGGCAGGTCGGCAAGACGACGCTGGCTCGCGCGGTAGCAGCCGAGCATGGGGATGCGTTGTTCCTCGACCTGGAGCGCGCCGCCGACCGCGCTCAGCTGGAACGGCCCGAGCTCTTCTTTCCACGCCATCGTGAGCGCCTCGTCGTACTCGACGAAGTGCAGCACATGCCCGATCTGTTCAGCGCGCTGCGTCCTGAGATCGACGCCGACCGCAGGCCCGGCCGCTTCCTGCTGCTGGGCTCGGCCTCGGGTCCGCTGATGCAGCAGAGTGCCGAGTCTCTCGCCGGCCGCGTCAGCTACCTGGAGTTGACGCCCTTGCTCGCCTCTGAGGTGTTTGCTGCGGGGCCCACCGAATTGGCGGGCCTGCAGAACCTGTGGTCGCGCGGCGGCTTTCCGATGAGCCATGCCGCGCCCAGCGAAACGCTCTCCTTCACCTGGCGCCAGGATTTCATCCAGACATTCCTCCAGCGCGACCTGCCGCAATGGGGCGTGACCGTTCCCGCAGAAACATTGCATCGCTTCTGGCGCATGCTCGCCCACCTGCAGGGCCAGCTCTTCAACGCCTCGCAGCTGGGCTTGTCGCTGGGCGGGGTCGCACACACCACGGTGACGCGCTACCTCGCGCTGCTGAGCGACGCGATGATGGTGCGGCGGCTGGAACCGCATCTGGCCAACGTCGGCAAGCGGCTCGTCAAATCGCCCAAGGTGTACATCCGCGACAGCGGGTTGGTGCATGCATTGCTCAACATCGCCAGCATCGACGACCTGCAGGGACACCCCATCGTCGGCGCCTCCTGGGAAGGCTTCGTGCTGGAACAGGTGCGTGCACATGCACCGGCCGGCAGCGAACTCGGCTTCTATCGCACGGCAGCCGGCAGCGAACTCGATCTGGTCGTGTCGACCGGCAGGCGCCTGCTGGGTTTCGAGGTCAAGTTCTCGGCGTCACCCACGGTGACCCGCGGCTTCTGGCAGTCACTCGAGGACCTGGGGGTCGACAAAGGCTACGTGATCGCCCCCGTCGAGCGCCGCTACCCGCTGGCCGACAACGTCGAGGTGATTCCGCTCGGGGACATTCCAGGCGTCTTGTCGCGAGGGTGAGGAACGGCGCAACCAGCCATCCCAGCAACCTTGCAAATTGAGCGGTCGTTGCTCAATTTGCAAGGTTGAACAGCCCTCGCCAACGCTCGCAYGCTCGTCGATCACTTCAGTCTTTTCCCCCAACAAGAGCGGCTGGTTCAGCGCGACGGGTGAGGGGATGGGCTGGGGGCGATTTCTGAGGCGACGAAGAAGATCGGCTCCAGCCCATCCCTCACCCGCCGTGCCGCCACGGAACCAACGCACGAACCTTCTGGATCGCCAGCGACGCAGCCGCATTCCGCGTCTCCACCCCCAGCTTCTCGAACACATGCTCCAGGTGCTTCTTCACCGTCGCCGGGCTGCTGCCGAGGATGTCCCCGATGTCGCGGTTGGTCTTGCCCTTGGCGACCCAGTACAGCACCTCGGCCTCGCGCAGCGTCAGCTTGAAGGCCTGCAGCACCGCATCCACCGCCGCCGCGTCCGACACCTCGCGCATCACGATCAACCAGTCGTCGTCGCTCGTGCGCTGCTGCAGCGAGAACACCAGTTGCCGCTCGCCGCGCGTCACCGCCAGCGGCTTCGGCTCGCGCCCCTCGCCGGCCGCCAGCGACTGCTCGTGCAGCCACTGCGCCAACTCGGCCGGGATCTGCCCCGGCGCCGCCTCGAAGTAGCGCTGCATCAGCTCGCGCGCCAGCGGCGTCTGCCACACCGCCTTGCTGTCGGCCAGCCGCGGCGTCACGTGGATCGCCATCGTCGCGTGGCCGAAGGCATCCAGCGCATTGCGCGCCTGCCGCTTCTCGCGCGCGCTCTGCATGTGCACCACCATGCGCGCCAGCACCTCCTGCGGACGGATCGGCTTGGTCACGTAGTCGACCCCGCCGGCCCGAAAGGCCGCCATCACGTGCTCGGTCTCGGTCAGGCCGGTCATGAAGATGATCGGGATGTGCGCCGTGTCGGCATCGGCCTTCAGGCGGCGCGCCACCTCGAAGCCATCCATGCCGGGCATCGCGGCGTCGAGCAGCACGATGTCGGGGTCGGCCTGCGCGGCGCGCTGCAGCGCGCTCTCGCCGTCGACAGCCACCAGCACCACGTAGCCCGCCTCGTCGAGCGCGTCGTGCAGCAGCGACAGGTTGTCGGGCACGTCGTCGACGATCAGCACGACGTCGCTCGCGGCGCGGTCAGGAAGTCTCTCGGTCATGTCGGGCCTGGCGAAGGATGCGCGTCATCGCGTCGAGCTGGAACTGTCGGGCCAGCCCGCGCAGGTGAGCGACGAAGCCGGCATGGGCCGCATTGTCCGCCTCGATCTCGTCCAGCTTCTTCACGATGCCCCGGAAATACCCCAGGCCCACCAGCTCCTCCAGCGCCTGCAGCTGCGCCACGTCAGGCAGCACCCAGGCCGCCGCCGGCTGCGGCACCGGCGCCGCCTCGGCGCGCGCCGCCTGCACCCACTGCACGCGCAGCCGCGCGCCCAGCCAGTCGAGCAGGTCGTTGACGCGCACCGGCTTCAGCACGAAATCGGCCGGTGCAATGCCGACGTCGTTCTCCATCTCGCGGTCGAATGCGTTGCCCGAGACGATCGCGATCGGCGCGGTGCTCAGGTCCTGCGCACGGATCGCGCGGATCGTCGCCCAGCCATCCAGCCCCGGCATCGCCAGGTCCATCAGGATCGCATCGGGCGTGAAGCTGCGCAGCAGCGCCAGGCATTCGTCGCCCGACGCCGCCTCGCGCACCTCGAACCCCAGCGGCTGCAGCACGCTGCGCAACAGCGCGCGATCGACCTCCTCGTTGTCGACCACCAGGATGCGCCGGCGCACGCCGTCATACCCGGTGCGGCTCGCGCGTGGCGCCTGCACGCCCGGCACCGCATCGCGCGTGGCCGGCAGGAAGAGCCGGATGCGGAACAGCGTGCCCACCTGCGGCGTGCTGTGCACCGTCATCTCGCCGCCCATCAGGTCGACCAGCATCTTGCTGATCGTGAGCCCCAGCCCGGTGCCGCTGGCGGCCGCCGCGCCCGCATCGCTGCCGCGCGCGAACGGCTCGAACACATGCTCGATCTCCTCGGGCGCGATGCCGGGGCCGGTGTCCTCGATCTCGAAGGTGGCCATCTCGCGCGCATAGCCGGCGCGGAACACCACCTGGCCGACCTGCGTGAACTTGACCGCGTTGCCCAGCACGTTGATCAGGATCTGGCGCAGCCGTTTCTCGTCGCTGCGCACCACCTCGGGCAGCGCCTGCGACAGCTCGTGGCTGAACGCGATGCCCTTGCCCGCCGCCTGCAGCTCGAACATGCGCACGATCTGCTGCACGCCGTCGCGCAGGTGCATCGGCTGCGACTCCAGCCGCAGCTTGCCGCCTTCGATGCGGGCGATGTCGAGCGTGCCCTCGATCAGCGACAGCAGGTGCTCGCCGCCGCGCCGGATCACGCTGATCGCCTGCTGGCGGTGCGGCGGGATCGACGCGTCCTCGTCGAGCAGCTGCGCATAGCCGAGGATGCTGTTCAGCGGCGTCCGCAGCTCGTGGCTGACGGTCGTGATGTAGCGGCTCTTGGCCTGGTTCGCGAGCTCGGCGCTGCGCTTGGCCTGCTGCAGCTGCAGGTCGGTGCGGCGGTGCGAATCGATCTCGCGCCGCAAGGCCTGGGTCTGCTCGTGCACCGCCTGCGTCTGGCGGTTCGATTCCTCCTGCGCCACCTGCCGGCTCTTGTGCGTCAGCACCAGCCACCACGCGACGATGCCGCTCACCAGCAGCAGCGCCGCGAACGCCTTGATGAAGCCCAGCCGCAGCGCCGGCGCGAGCGCCGCGCCGGGCTCGCCGAGCAGCCGCAGCTCCTGGTGGTACAGCAGCCCGAACAGCCCCGCCAGCAGCGGCACCACCACCGCCATCAGCAGCACGTAGTGGCCGAGGCCGGTGTCGATGTACGGCCAGGCCCGGCGCGGCAGCAGCGCGCGCAGTGCCGCCGACCACTGCGTCGACAGCTTGGCCTCGGGCTTGCACAGGTCGTCGCAGCGCGCATCGAGCGAGCAGCACAGCGAGCAGATCGCGCCCAGGTAGGCCGGGCAATGCGCGAGGTCGTCGGCCTCGTACTCGCGCTCGCAGATCACGCACTGCTGCAGCCGGGTGAACAGGCCCTGCGGGCTGCGCCGGGCGATGTAGAAGCGGCCCTTGGTGGCCCACGCGATCAAGGGCGACACGACGAAGGCGGTGACGAGCGCGATCAGCGCCGAGAAGGCCTGCGCCATCGGGCCGAACAGCCCGAGGTAGGCCGAGATCGACAGCACGGAGGCCGCCGCCATCGCACCGACGCCGACCGGATTGACGTCGTACAGGTGCGCCCGCTTGAACTCGATGCCCGGCGGCGAGAGCCCGAGCGGCTTGTTGACCACCAGGTCGGCCACCACGGCCATGATCCACGAGATCGCGATGTTGGAGAACAGCCCCAGCACCTCGCCGAGCGCGCGGAACACGTCGAGCTCCATCAGCATCAGCGCGATCATCGTGTTGAACACCACCCACACGACGCGCCCCGGGTGGCTGTGCGTGAGCCGCGCGAAGAAGTTCGACCACGCGAGCGAGCCGGCGTACGCGTTCGTCACGTTGATCTTCAGCTGCGAGACGACCACCAGCAGCGCCGTCGCGGCCACCGCCCACRCCGGGTGCGGGAACACGTACTCGTAGGCCGCGAGGTACATCTGGTTGGGGTCGACCGCGCGGTCGACCGGCACCGAATGGCTGATCGCCAGGTACGCGAGCAGCGCGCCGCCCAGCATCTTGAGCACGCCCGGCACCACCCAGCCCGGCCCGCCGATCAGCACGCCCAGCCACCAGCGCTTGCGGTTGGCCGCGGTGCGCTCGGGCATGAAGCGCAGGTAGTCGACCTGCTCGCCCATCTGCGTGATCAGCGCGATGCCCACCGTCATCGCGGCGCCGAACAGGCCCAGGTTGAACTCCGCGCCGCGGCCCTCGGCGCCGGCGTAGTGCACCAGGCCATCGAGCACGCCCGGGTTCTGGCGCAGCACGTAGACGTAGGGCACGACCAGCAGCACCAGCCACAGCGGCTGCGTCCAGACCTGCAGCCGGCTGATCGCGGTGACGCCGTGCGTGACCAGCGGGATCACCACCAGCGCGCAGATCAGGTAGCCCCAGGCCGGCGGCACGTCGAACGCGAGCTCGAGCGCGTAGGCCATGATGGCCGCCTCGAGCGCGAAGAAGATGAAGGTGAAGCTCGCGTAGATCAGCGAGGTGATGGTCGAGCCGATGTAGCCGAAGCCCGCGCCGCGCGTCAGCAGGTCCATGTCGAGCCCGTGGCGCGCCGCGTAGAAGCTGATCGGCAGGCCGGCCAGGAAGATGATCAGCCCGGTCGCGAGGATCGCCCAGAACGCGTTCAGGAAGCCGTACTGCACCAGCAGCGTCGCGCCCACCGCCTCGAGCACCAGGAACGAGGCGGCGCCGAACGCGGTGTTGGCCACGCGCAGCTCGGACCACTTGCGAAAGCTGTGCGGCGTGAAGCGCAGCGCGTAGTCCTCCATCGTCTCGCGCGCGACCCAGCTGTTGTAGTCGCGCCGGACCTTCACGACGCGCTGCACCGCGCGCTCGTCGGCAGTGCCCTCTCCTGCCCGGTCGACCGGCACGATCGCGGGGCCGACCGGCAGGGCGCCGTCTGGCGGGTTGGCAGACTTCATGCGGTGTCGAGCGCAAGCCCCGTGCCATTGCGGTGACCAGGCGCCCTAAGATGTGGCACACCTTCTGCTTCCCGCACCACCATGGAACTGACGCCGCGTGAGAAAGACAAGCTGCTGATCTTCACGGCCTCGCTGCTGGCCGAGCGCCGCAAGGCGCGCGGGCTGAAGCTCAACTACCCCGAGGCGGTCGCGCTGATCAGCGCGGCCATCATGGAGGGCGCGCGCGACGGCAGGACGGTCGCGGCGCTGATGAGCGAGGGCAAGACGGTGCTGACCCGCGCCGACGTGATGGAGGGCGTGGCCGAGCTGATCCCCGAGATCCAGGTCGAGGCGACCTTCCCGGACGGCACCAAGTTGGTGACCGTGCACCAACCCATTGCATGAACGAGATCCCCATGACTGAGACGATGCGTTCCCGCCGGCTTGCCACCGGCCTGCTGCTGGCACTGCCGGCCCTCGCGATGGCCCACACCGGCGCCGATGCCGGCCAGCACCATGACGCGGTCGGCGCGCTGGCGGCCGGCTTGGCCCACCCGTTCACCGGGCTCGACCACCTGGCCGCGATGGTCGCGCTGGGCGTCTGGAGCGCGATGACGGCGCGCCGCGCCTGGATCGCGCCGCTGGCCTTCGCCGGCACGCTGTTGGTGGGTGCGCTGCTCGGCCTCGCAGGCATCACGCTGCCGGCGGTGGAGCCGATGATCGCCGCGTCGCTGCTGGCGCTGGGTCTGCTGCTCGCCACCAACGCGCGCCTGCCGGCTGCTGCGGGTGCGCTGATGGCCGCGGGCTTCGCGCTGTTCCACGGCCTGGCGCACGGCGCCGAGCTGGCCGGGCCGACCGCGGCCTTCGCGCTGGTCGGCATGGTCGCCGCCACCGCGCTGCTGCATGGCGCGGGCATCGGCATCGGGCTGCTGCTGCGCTCGCGCGCCGCCTGGCTGCCGCGCGTGGCCGGGGCAGCCGTCGCGCTGTTCGGCGTCGCCCTGCTGGTCAACTGAAGGAGCCGGCGATGATTCCAGGCGAACTGCTGATCGACGGCCCCGACATCGAGATCAACGTCGGCCGCCGCACGATCACGCTGGTGATCGAGAACAGCGGCGACCGGCCGGTGCAGGTCGGCTCGCACTACCACTTCGCCGAGACCAACCCGGCGCTGAAGTTCGACCGCGCGGCCGCGCGCGGCATGCGGCTGAACATCGCCTCGGGCACCGCGGTGCGCTTCGAGCCGGGGCAGCAGCGCACGGTCGAGCTGGTCGACTATGCCGGCGACCGCCGGGTCTACGGCTTCCGCGGCGAAGTCCAGGGAGCGCTCTGATGGCCACCATCAACCGCCGCGCCTATGCGGAGATGTTCGGCCCCACCGCCGGTGACCGCGTGCGGCTGGCCGACACCGGCCTGATCGTCGAGGTCGAGAAGGACTACACGCTGCTGGCCGGCGGCTACGGCGAAGAGGTGAAGTTCGGCGGCGGCAAGACCATCCGCGACGGCATGGGCCAGGGCCAGCGATTGGCGAAGGACGTGGCCGACACGGTGATCACCAACGCGCTGATCATCGACCACTGGGGCATCGTGAAGGCCGACATCGGCCTGAAGGCGGGCCGCATCGCCGGCATCGGCAAGGCCGGCAACCCCGACGTGCAGCCCGGCATCGACATCGTGATCGGCCCCGGCACCGAGATCATCGCCGGCGAGGGCAGCATCGTCACGGCCGGCGGCATCGATTCGCACATCCACTTCATCTGCCCGCAGCAGATCGAGGAGGCGCTGATGAGCGGCGTCACGACGATGCTCGGCGGCGGCACCGGCCCGGCCACCGGCACCTTCGCGACCACCTGCACCCCCGGCCCCTGGTACATCCACCAGATGCTGAAGGCGGCCGAGGCGTTCCCGATGAACCTGGGCTTCCAGGGCAAGGGCAATGCAAGCCTGCCCGGCGCGCTCGACGAGCAGGTCGAGGCAGGGGCCTATGGCCTGAAGCTGCACGAGGACTGGGGCACCACGCCGGCGGCGATCGACAACTGCCTGAGCGTGGCCGAGCGGCACGACATCCAGGTCACGATCCACACCGACACGCTGAACGAATCGGGCTTCGTCGAGAGCACGATCGACGCCTTCAAGGGCCGCACGATCGCGACCTTCCACACCGAGGGCGCGGGGGGCGGCCATGCGCCCGACATCATCAAGGCGGCCGGGCTGCCGAACGTGCTGCCGTCGTCGACCAACCCGACGATGCCGTACACGGTGAACACGATCGACGAGCACCTCGACATGCTGATGGTGTGCCACCACCTCGATGCATCGATTGCCGAGGACCTGGCCTTCGCCGAGAGCCGCATCCGCCGCGAGACGATCGCGGCCGAGGACATCCTGCACGACGTCGGCGTGTTCTCGATGATGTCGTCGGACAGCCAGGCGATGGGCCGGGTCGGCGAGGTGATCATCCGCACCTGGCAGACGGCCCACAAGATGAAGGCGCAGCGCGGCACGCTGCCCGAGGACAGCGCGCGGCACGACAACTTCCGCGTCAAGCGCTACATCGCGAAGTACACGATCAACCCGGCGATCACGCAGGGCATCTCGCACGAGGTGGGCTCGGTCGAGGTCGGCAAGCTGGCCGACCTGGTGCTGTGGAAGCCGGCCTTCTTCGGCGTGAAGCCGTCGCTGATCCTGAAGGGCGGCTTCATCGCGGCCGCGGCGATGGGCGACCCGAACGCATCGATCCCGACGCCGCAGCCGGTGCACTACCGGCCGATGTTCGGCTCGTTCGCCGGCGCGATGCACGACAGCTGCGTCACCTTCGTCTCGAAGGCGGGGCTCGCGGCCGGCGTGCCCGAGAAGCTCGGGCTGAAGAAGCGCGCGGTGGCGGTGAGCAACACGCGTTCGATCAGCAAGGCCGACATGATCCACAACGGCTTCACGCCGAAGATCGAGGTCGATCCGCAGACCTACGAGGTGCGCGCCGATGGCGTGCTGCTGACCTGCGAGCCGGCGACGGTGCTGCCGATGGCGCAGCGGTATTTCCTGTTCTGATCCTTGCACCCCCCTTTCCACCGATCACGCTCAAATTTGCGCGTGATCGGTGGAATATGCCTATAGTCAACAACTTATGGCATACACCAAGGCAGATTTCGCCCCATTTCTGTCCGACTCGGGACAGGTCATCGCCAACCTTGAAGCAGCCTATGAACAGTGGCATCAAGCTCGGCAGACCGTGGCTTCCTTGCCCAGCTCGATGTTCTGGCAGGCCAAGGGTGGAGTCGACTACCTGGCCGTCAAACGCGGCAGCCAGGACAGCGCAACGACCCAGGGCGCTCGCTCGCCTGAAACAGAGGCTGCCTACGAGTCCTTCGTCGCTGACAAGGAGACGGCCAAAAAGCGTGTTGCCGACGCCGATGCCCTCATCGAACAACGTGCGCGGCAGTACCGCGCCCTGCGCCTGCCGGTGATGCTGGACAAGCAAGGGGAACTGCTTCGTGCTTTTGATGTCGAGGGGCTGCTGAGGAACGACCTTCTGGTCGTTGGCACCAACGCCTTTGCGGCGTACGAAGTTCTCTGCGGCGTGAAGTTCCCCGCGGGCAACGAGCCCACGCAAGACTTTGATCTGGCATGGTGCCGTGGTTCGGGCGTGTCCCGGGCCAGGCTGGTTCCCGACCCAGACGTGGACAGCCGCAAGCCGCTGATCAACGTGCTCCAGTCCATCGACGCCACATACACACTGAACCCGAAGAAGCCCTACCAGGCGGTCAACAGCGCGGGCTACGAAGTTGAACTGCTGGCCGCGCCAAGCCGAGCCCCCCTCCCCAAGAAGGAGAGGTTCCAGCCGATGGTCTCGTTGGTGGAGCAAGAGTGGCTCTTGTGCGGGAAGGCGGCATTTGCAGTGGTTGCGACACAGCGCCATCGAGCTTGCCCGCTCTACGTTCCCGACCCTCGATGGATGGCGCTCCACAAGCTGTGGCTGGCCAGGAAGCCGGAGCGAAACGCACAGAAAAGACCGAAGGACGGGCGGCAAGACGAGGTCCTGCTCGATGCCTGCCGCTACTTCCTGGCTGATGCGTACCCTCTGAACATCGATTTCGTGCTCGAGCTTCCGGAGGAGCTGCGCAACCTGTTCAATGACTGGGCCGAAAGAAACGGATTCGACCCCATCGACGGGTGACCGGTCGATCAAGGAAAAAGCCCCGCCGAAGCGGGGCTTTCTTTCATCAGATCAGCGGAAGGATCAGAGCGATCCGAGGAACGCCAGCAGTGCCTGGCGATCCGCCGTCGACAGCGCCGCGAAGCGATTGCGGGCGTTGGTGGCTTCACCGCCGTGCCACATCACCGCTTCGGTCAGCGAGCGGGCGCGGCCGTCGTGCAGGTAGCCGACCTTGCCGGCCGTGCCCATCACGCGGTCGGTGTAGCCGATGCCCCACAGGGCCGACGTGCGCCACAGGTTGCCGGCCGCCGTGCCTTCGACATAGCTGTCGGCCATGTCAGGCCCCATGTCGTGCAGCAGCAGGTCGGTGTACGGCTTGATGCTCTGGTTGCGCAGCTCGGCGAGCGGGTGGCCGGAGCCGGTCTTCTGGTCCGCCACGTGGCAACCCGTGCAGTTCGCCGCCTTGAACACCTTCGCGCCGTTGGCCACCTTGACCGGATCGACGTCCAGGTCCGCCAGCGGTGCCACGCCCTTCGGGAACCCGCTCACCAGGCTGCGCTGTGCCGGAACGGCCAGCAGCTGCAGGTAGCGCGAGATCGACTGCAGGTCGGTTTCGGCCAGGCCCTTCTCGTTCTTCGTGCGGCAGGTCGGCAGGCCCGACAGGCAATCGCGGCTCGGGTACACCGGCGTGGTCACCGACATGTCCTGCAGCAGGGCCGACGCGGCTTGATGGCGCAGGCTGAACTTGCCGGCCTTCCAGCCGAAGCGGCCCAGGCGCACGTCACCGGTTTCCGGGTCGAACACGAAGTTCGCCTGGCCCTTGATGCCGTCGGCGTCCGCCGTGCCGCGGGCACGCGCCAGGATGTCGGCTTCCGGAATCGCTTCCAGCAGGCCGGTCCCCAGCATCGGCTGCGCAGCGCGCAGCGAGACGACTTGCGGCGTCGGGCCGTCGAAGGCCAGCTTGGGCTTGCGCAGTTCCACCGTCGTGCCGTCGGCCAGCTTCACGATCTGGGTGTCGAAGCCGGCGACGCGCACGCCGTTGCCCCAGTCCTGCGGCGCACCATCGGCACCGCGGGCGTTCATCTGCACCCCCACGCCGTAGCGCGAGTCGGGCACCTGCTGGCCCTGGGCATTGATCGACGCCGTGTGCACCGACATCGTGTCCAGGCGCTGGTTGACGGCCGCCGGCGCCGGGCTGCGGCCGTTGTTCACGTGGCACGCGATGCACGACGACTGGTTGTAGCGCGGCCCCTGCAGGCCCACCAGCGCATCGAAGCGGTCGTTGCCCGGCTCGTTGTGCTCGCCGGTGATCATGTTGGTGTGGATCGCGCGGCGGCCTTCGACGAAGCGCTGCATGTTCTGCATGCCGACGTTGATGTGCGGCTGCTGGAACATGAAGGTGCCGTTGTCGGCATAGTCGTACGACAGCGAGCCGGTGCCGCCCTGCAGCGTCTCGGCCGGCAGCGGCGCGTTCATCAGGCGCGGCTGCACGCCGTACCAGGGGCGCAGGCCCGTGCCGACCACGTAGGTCCATTCACCCGCGTAGTAGCGGATGCCGCCGTTGTCGCCCTTGGCGGCCATCGCCTCCTTGGTCGAGAAGAACGACGGCGAGACCTCGATCACGTCGCCCGCCACCAACGGACGTGCGGGCACGTTCCGGCCGTTGGGCATGCCGTCCGCGCCGATGTCGCCATGGCCGGGGTAGTCCTTGACGGTCAGGCTGCAATCGTTGTTCAGGATGCTGTTGCTGAACAGCCTACCGTTGGGCGGGTAGGCCACCGGCGGGCAGATCGTGACCTTGTCGTTGACCAGCTGGCCCGGGTTCATCCAGCCGTAGCCGGTGACGCCCACGCGGTCGAATGCGCGGAACCACGCCACGCCGCCAGGCAACTGGTCCTGCGTGAAGTAGTGGTTGACGCGCAGCGTCGGGGCGGTCACGCCGGCGACCCGGCTGTTGTCGATGATCTCGAAGCCCCAGGTGCGGTTCTTGAAGTAGTTCGGCACGAAGGTCAGGAAGTTGCCCGGGCCCTTGTCGACCGGGTTGCCGTTCGCGTCGACCGTCTCGTTCGGGCCCTGCCCGATCTCGTTCCAGTCTTCACCGCGCTCGCGGGCGTGGCGGGCCAGGCCGCGGATGCCGAAGCGCGTGACCAGGGTGCCGTCGGCCAGCGTGAACTGCAGCGTCTCGACCGGATCGACCTGGGTCGGCAACGGGGCCATGCCGGCGCCGCTGGTCGGTGCCTTCAGCGGCGCGGTGGCCACCGTCGGCATCGTGTTGTCGGAACCCGGCGTCTTGAACTCGGCTTCCCACAGCGAGTAGCCGTACTGCGTGCCGCGTGCCACACCCTGCAGGCGCACGAAGCGCGCGTTGATGCCGAGGTTGTAGAAGCCCTCGGTGCCGCCCTTGCCGTTGCTGACGTAGCGCACCTGCGACCAGTTCTGGCCGTCGTCGGAGACCTGCAGCGCGTACTCCTTGCCGTAGGAGTTCTCCCAGCTCAGCTTCAGCGCGCCGATCTGCGTCTTCTTGCCGAAATCCCATTGGATCCAGGCGCCGTCTTCCTGCTTGCTCGACCAGCGCGTGCCGAGACTGCCGTCGATCGTGTTGGTGGCGGGCATGCCGCCGTTCTCCAGCGCCGACGACGTGGCGGTTGCCGGCTTGATGACGACGCCAGGGTTGCTGACATCGGGTGCGGGGGCAGGTGCGGGCGYAGGAGCCGGCGCGGGAGCGGGGCTCGGTGCCGGCGCAGGGGCCGGGCTCGGCGCGGGAGCCGGCGCAGGGGCCGGGCTGGGCG
>NZ_JBFUGW010000178.1:0-13078 GCF_056402735.1 Rhizobacter sp. P3_C12 | reverse complement strand
CTACGAGGTCACGCTCGAGGCGACCGGCAGCGTCACCGCACTCAACAGCGTCGACATCCGGCCGCAGGTCGCCAGCACCATCACGCAGGTGCACATCAAGGAAGGCCAGTTCGTGAAGGCCGGCGAGCTGCTGTTCACGCTCGATGCGCGCACCGACGAGGTCAACGTCGCGAAGGCGCAGGCCCAGCTCGAGAAGGACCTCGCCTCGCTGGCCGACGCGCAGCGCCAGCTCACGCGCAGCAAGGACCTGCTCGCGCAGAACTTCGTCTCGCAGAGCGCCGTCGACAGCAGCCAGACGCTGGTCGAGGGCTCGCAGGCGGTGGTGTCGTCCGACCGCGCGGCGCTGGCCGCCGCCAAGGTGGCGCTCGGCTACAACCGCATCGTCGCGCCCGGAGCGGGCCGCGCCGGCGCGATCAACGTGTTCCCCGGCAGCTCGGTGCAGCCGGCCACCAGCACGCTGGTGACGCTGACGCAGATCGACCCGATCGCCGTCGGCTTCAACCTGCCGCAGCGCAACCTGGCCGAGGCGCTGCGCAACCTGCAGTCGGGCCGCGGCGCGGTCACGGCGGTGCTGCCCGAAGGGCGCGGCACGCTGGTCGGCAAGCTGCAGTTCGTCGACAACAACATCGACGCGTCGTCCGGCACCGTCAAGGTGAAGGCGGTGTTCGACAACAAGCAGCAGACGCTGTGGCCCGGCGCGTTCGTCAGCGTGCGGCTGGTGGTGGAGACGCTGAAGGATGCCACGGTGGTGCCGCAGGCCTCGCTGATCCAGGGCCCGCGCGGCAACATCGTCTACGTGGTCGACGACGGCGGCAAGGCCGTTGCGCGGCCGATCGCGGTGGTGCAGGCGGCCGGCACCGATGCGGTCGTCACCGGCGTGAAGCCGGGCGAGCGCGTGGTGGTCGACGGCCGGCAGAACCTGCGGCCGGGCGCGCCGGTGGCCGAGCGCGCGGCGAGCGGGGCCGGCAAGGGCAAGGCTGCGGGGGCTGCGGCATCCGCCACGACATCCGCCACGACATCCGCAACTTCGGGAGTCGCGCCATGAACCTGTCCGAGCTGTTCATCCGCCGTCCGGTGATGACGGTGCTGCTGAACGCCGCCATCGTCGTGGCCGGCGTGATCGCGTACACGCGCATCCCGGTGGCGGCGCTGCCGAGCTACAACACGCCGGTGATCAACGTCTCGGCGGCGCTGCCGGGCGCGAGCCCGGAGACGATGGCCACCTCGGTCGCGCTGCAGCTCGAGAAGCAGTTCCAGACCATCCCCGGCCTGAGCGTGATCAGCTCGGCCAACACGCTGGGCAGCACCACCGTGACGCTGGAGTTCGACGAGGGCCGCGACATCGACGCCGCCGCGGTCGACGTGCAGGCCGCGCTGCTGCGCGCGCAGCGCCAGCTGCCGCAGGACATGACCAGCCCGCCGGCCTACCGCAAGGTCAACCCGGCCGATGCGCCGGTGCTGCTGATCGCGCTGACCTCGCCGTCGCTGAACCTGTCGGACCTGAACGATTTCGCCGAGCACCTGATCTCGCCGTCGCTCTCCACGCTGGCCGGCGTCGCGCAGGTCAACATCTACGGGCAGAAGCGCTTCGCGGTGCGGGTGCGCGTGCAGCCCGATGCGCTGGCCGCGCGCAACATCAGCCTCGACGAGCTGAACGCCGCGCTCGGCGCGGCCAACGCCAACACGCCGGTCGGCACGCTCGAAGGCCCGAAGCAGACGCTGACGCTGCAGGCCAACCGCCAGCTGCGCAACGCCGCCGAGTTCGGCGAGCTGATCGTCAGCAACCGCAACGGCAACCCGGTGCGGCTGAAGGAGGTCGCCTCGGTCGAGGACAGCTACGAGACGGTGAAGACCTTCGCCAGCTACAACGGCGAGCCGTCGATCACGCTGGCCATCCAGCGCCAGCCGGATGCCAACACCGTCAAGGTGGTCGACGCGGTGCGCGCCGCGCTGCCGGGCTTCCAGGCGCAGCTGCCGCAGTCGGTGCGCATGAACCTGGTCAACGACCGCTCGGTGTCGGTGCGCGAATCGCTGCATGACGTGACGCTGACCATGCTCGGCACCATCGTGCTGGTGGTGCTGGTGATCTTCCTGTTCCTGCGCCGCTTCGTCGCCACCGCGATCCCGACGCTGTCGCTGCCGGTGTCGCTGGTCGGCGCGATCGCGCTGCTGTGGGGCTYCGGCTACACGCTCGACAACATCTCGCTGCTCGGCCTGACGCTCGCCGTCGGCCTGGTGGTCGACGACGCGATCGTGATGCTCGAGAACATCATGCGGCACGTCGAGCACGGCGAGGCGCCGTTCGGCGCGGCGCTGCGCGGCTCGCGCGAAGTGGGCTTCACGATCATCTCGATCTCCACCTCGCTGATCGCGGTGTTCATCCCGATCTTCTTCATGCCGGGCGTGATCGGCCTGCTGTTCCACGAGTTCGCGGTGATCGTCTCGCTGGCCATCGTCGCGTCGGCCTTCGTCTCGCTGACGCTGGTGCCGATGCTGGCCAGCCGCTTCCTGACCGACGACGCGCACAAGAAGCCGCCCGGCGCGCTGGTGCGTTCGTTCGAGCGCGGCTTCGACCTGCTGCTCGGCGCCTATTCGCGCACGCTCGACGTGGCACTGCGCCACCGCATGGCCGTCGTGCTGGTCGCGGCGGTCACGTTCCTCGCCACCGGCTGGCTGTTCGCGAGCATCTCGAAGGGCTTCTTCCCGCAGGAGGACATCGGCCAGCTCAGCGTGCAGACCGAAGCCTCGGAAGACACCTCGTTCCCGGAGATGGTGCGGCTGCAGGACCGCGTCGCGGCCATCATCCGCGACGACCCGAACGTGCTGGCCGTCAGCTCGTTCAACGGTGGCGGCGGCGCGCAGAACACCGGCCGCATGTTCGTCGCGCTGAAGCCGCATGCCGAGCGCCAGGACATGACCCAGGTGGTCGAGGGGCTGCGCCGCAAGCTGCGCGACGTGGCCGGCATCGCGGTCTTCATGCGCCCGATCCAGAACCTGCAGCTGGGCGGCCGCCAGAGCAAGGCGCAGTACCAATACATCCTGCAGAGCGTCAAGGCCGACGAGCTGAACGACTGGGCGCAGAAGCTGMAAGGCAAGCTGCGCACCGACCCGCTGTTCCGCGACGTGACCAGCGACTCGCAGCTGCGCGGGCTGCAGGCGTCGCTGCACATCGACCGCGACCGCGCCAACACGCTGGGCGTCTCGATCGACGCGCTGCGCTCGGCGCTGTTCAGCGCGTTCGGCGAGCGGCAGGTGTCGACCATCTACACCGCCGTCGACAGCTACCAGGTGATCATGGAGGTGGCGCCCGGCGCCAAGCAGGACGAGAGCGCGTTCAACAACATCTACGTGCGCTCGTCCAGCGGCACGCTGGTGCCGATGTCGAGCTTCGCGACCGTCACGCGCACCGTCGGCCCGACCTCGATCAACCACGTCGGCCAGCTGCAGGCGGTCACGGTGTCGTTCAACCTCGCGCCCGGTGCCGCGCTCGGCGACGCGACCGGCAAGATCGAGCACTACCGCGCCGAGATCGAGCTGCCGGAGTCGATCATCACCAGCTACGGCGGCGATGCGGCGGTGTTCAAGAGTTCGCAGGGCAGCCAGGCGATCCTGATCGTCGGCGCGCTGCTGGTGATCTACGTGCTGCTGGGCGTGCTGTACGAGAGCTACATCCACCCGCTGACGATCCTGGCCGGGTTGCCGTCGGCGGCGGTCGGTGCGCTGCTGACGCTGAAGCTGTTCAACATGGACCTGACGCTGATCGCGACCATCGGCATCCTGCTGCTGATCGGCATCGTCAAGAAGAACGCGATCATGATGATCGACTTCGCGCTTGAGCAGCAGCGCACGCAGGGCATGGCGGCGGAGCAGGCGATCCGCGAGGCCTGCGTGCTGCGCTTCCGGCCGATCATGATGACGACGCTGGCGGCGCTGATGGGCGCGCTGCCGATCGCGATGGGGCTGGGCGCCGGTGCGGAACTGCGCCAGCCGCTCGGCCTCGCGGTGTGCGGCGGGCTGGTGTTCTCGCAGGCGATCACGCTCTACATCACGCCGGTGATCTACCTGTACCTCGACCGCTTCAGCGGCAAGGGCCCGGTGACGGCACCCGAAGGTGCTGCGCAGGTCTGAGCCTAGTGCAGGTGTGAATTCGACGGCGCCGTCGTCATGATGCTCAGGGCCGGCGAGTCGACGCTGCCGGCGTCGATCTCTTCCTCGGTGGCCTCGCGCACGTCGCGCACCTTCAGGTCGAGCCGCAGCGCGATGCCGGCCAGCGGATGGTTGCCGTCGAGCACCACGTGGGTCGGGTAGACCTCGGTCACGGTGTAGACCGCGTCGGGCTGCAGGCCTTCGGTGACGGCGCCTTCGGGCGGGCCGTCGAACTGCATGCCGACATCGACCTGCTCCGGAAAGATCGAGCGCGCCTCGAAGAAGACCAGGTCGGGCCGGTAGTCGCCGAAGGCCTGTTCGGGTTCGAGATGGAGCTTGGCTTCGAAGCCGGTCTCCTGGTTGATCAGCGCTTCTTCGACCTTGGCGAGCAGGTCGTCGCCACCGACGAAGAACTCGACCGGTGCGTCGAGTTCGTCGATCAGCTGGCCTTGGGCGTCTTCCAATCGCCACGTGAGGGCGACGACGCAGGGGTTGGTGATGAGCATCCGACGATGATCGCACAGGCATCGCGAAGTCATCGGAAAATGCCCCGATGTCCGCACCGATCGCCAACCCCTCTGCGCCCGGCTCTACGCCCGGTCTCGCCACCCGGCCCGACAGCCTGCTCGGCGGCCTGTCGCCCGCCGCCTTCATGCGCCGCCACTGGCAGAAGAAGCCGCTGCTGATCCGCCAGGCGGTGCCCGGCATCGCGCCGATCGCACCGCGCGCGCAGCTGTTCGAGCTGGCCTCGCGCGAGGATGTCGAATCGCGCCTGATCGTGCACGGCAGCCGCGGCTGGACGATGAGGCGCGGCCCGCTGCCGCGGCGTGCGCTGCCGCCGGTGTCGCGCGCCGGCTGGACCCTGCTGGTGCAGGGGCTGGACCTGCACCTCGATGCCGCGCGCGAGCTGCTGTCGTGGTTCCGCTTCGTGCCCGACGCACGGCTCGACGACCTGATGGTCTCGTGGGCGAGCGACGGCGGCGGCGTCGGCCCGCATGTCGATTCCTACGACGTGTTCCTGCTGCAGGTGCAGGGCCGGCGGCGCTGGCGCATCGGGCCGGTCGACGATGCGTCGCTCGAGCCCGGCGTGCCGCTGAAGATCCTGAGCCGCTTCGTGCCCGAGCAGGAGTGGCTGCTCGAGCCCGGCGACATGCTGTACCTGCCGCCCGGCTGGGGCCACGACGGCGTCGCCGAAGGCGAGTGCATGACCTGCTCGATCGGCTTTCGCGCGGCTGGCCGCGACGAGCTCGCGACCGAGGTGCTGCAGCGCGTGATCGAGGCGGTCGACCCCGACGCCGAGGACCCGCTGTACCGCGATCCGTCACAACCGGCCACCGAGGCGCCGGGCCGCGTGCCCGAGCGGCTGCAGGCGTTCGCCGCCGATGCGGTGCAGCGGCTGCTGCGCGACCCGGCGGCGCTCGCCTGCGCGCTCGGCGAATGGCTGAGCGAGCCGAAACCGACGGTGTGGTTCGACGCCGGCGCGCCGCTCGAGGCGCCGCAGGCGGTGCGCCTGGACCGCCGCACGCGGATGATGTACGACGATCGGCATGTGTTCATCAACGGCGATTCGTTTCGCGCCGCCGGCCGCGATGCGCGGCTGATGCGCTCGCTCGCCGACAGCCGCAGCCTGGCGCTTGCCGATGTCGCGCGGCTGAGCGACGATGCCTTCGGATTGCTCGACCAATGGGCGCAGGCGGGCTGGGTGCGCCCCATTTCACCAACCTGAAGAGCACGCGGCCTGAAGCCAAGGAGGACCTCGATGGACGAGACCGGCACGCCCCGCATCATCACGTCGCGCAGCGATTTCCTGCAGGCCCTGCGCGAGGGCTTCGCGCTCGCGGCGGAGCAGGGCTGTCGCGAGCTGCTGCTGAGCGACCCCGACTTCGCCGACTGGCCGCTCGGCGAGCACGCGGTGCTCGATCACCTGACGCGCTGGGCCTTTGCGCACCGCAAGCTGACGATGCTGGGTGGGCATTTCGACGAGGTGTCGCGGCGCCACGCGCGCTTCGCGCAATGGCGCCGGCAGTGGTCGCACATCGTCGAATGCCGCTCGCCCGACGGCGACGACGAGCGCGATGTCCCGACCGTGCTGCTGGCCCCGGGCCTGGTCACGCTGCGGCTGCTGAACCCGGCGCAGTACCGCGCGAGCTGGTCCACCGACGAGGGCGACGCGGTGCGCACGCGCGAACACCTTGATGCACTTTTGCAACGCTCTGTCGAGGCCTTTCCTGCGACAACCCTGGGCCTATAGGGTATGCACTGCGTCTGCGTATAATCATGGGCTGGACCTACGAAACGCTCGAGCTTTCGTAGGTCTGAGTCCGTTGGGGATCTGCCGTGTATCGATTGATCGGAGGGTTCCCACAATTACCGGTAATTGTCTGAACCTTTCATTGAGGATAAGTATGAAAAAGTCGCTTCTGTTGGCTTCCCTGGTTGCTGCTGTTGCTCTGGCCGCTTGCGGCAAGAAGCCGGAAGAGGCCGCTCCGGCTGCTCCGGCTGCCACGCCGGCTCCGGCTCCCGCTCCGGTGGCTGATGCCGCCGCTTCGGGCGCTGCAATGGCCGCTTCGGCTGCCACGGACGCTGCTTCGGCTGCTGCCGGTGCCGCTTCGGCCGCCGCTTCGGCTGTCAAGTAAATCGCTTCGGCGATGTGAGAAAGCCGCCTTCGGGCGGCTTTTTTACGTCCGCACTTTTCAGCGCAGAAGTCAGCGCAACGAGAGCCACCCGAATCCGAGTGCCGGATCGGCCACGATGATGTCGTCCGTGTTGCCGCCCGTCACACCGAGCAACGCTTGAACGGCCAGTTCGGGCCGGTTGTTCTGCCGGCTCAGGTGCGCGGCCACCAGGTGGCGCAGCCCGGCATGGTGGCAGGCGGCGAGGATCTCGGCCGCGGTCTCGTTCGACAGGTGCCCGAGCCGCCCGCCGACGCGCCGCTTCAGCGAGGCCGGGTAGCTCGAGTTCGCGAGCATCTGCAGGTCGTGGTTGCATTCCAGCAGCAGCGCATCGCAGCCTTGCAGGTGCGCGACGACATGCGCCGTCGACGAGCCGATGTCGGTCAGCACGCCCAGGCAGGCATCGCCATCGGTCAGGCGCAGCTGCAGCGGCTCGTTCGCATCGTGCGGCACGGTGTAGGGCAGCAGCTGCAGGTCGCCGATGGCGATGGCTTCGCCGTCGCGCGCGACGTTCAGCCACTCCTCCACCGACGGATCGCCGATCGCGCGCCAGGTGCCCAGGCTCGTCCACAGCGGCACGCGGTGACGGCGCGCGAGCGTCAGCGCGCAGCCGACGTGGTCGCCGTGCTCGTGGGTCACGAACACCGCATCGATGTCGTCGACCGCGAGCCCGGTGCGCGACAGTCGCAGCGCCAGCTCGCGCAGCGAGAAGCCGCAGTCGATCAGCAGCCGCGTGACGGTGCTTCCGCTGCCGGCCTCGACCAGCGTCGCGTTGCCGGTGCTGCCGCTGCCAAGGCTGCAGAAACGCAGCATGCGGATCGCTCTCCGGCGCTTACTTCAGCTCGTCCACCAGCAGGCCGACGATGCGCTTGCCGGCGTCGCCGTTCTCCGGCTCGCCCTTGCTGTCGAGCACCGACACCAGGCTCACGTCGCCCTGGCCGACCACGCGCACGCGGTACTTCACCGGCGCGAAGTTGCCCTTCTCGCCGGTGCCGAACAGGCGGCTGAAGAAGCCGGGTTCTTCCTTGCCGGCCATCGCCGGGTCGACATAGCGGACGAAGTAGACGCCTTGCGTGCGGTCGCGGTCTTCGACGGTGAAGCCGCTGCGGTCGAGCGCGAGGCCGACGCGCCGCCAGGCGCGGTCGAAGGCATCGTCGACCTGCAGCGTCGCGGCCGCCTGGCCTTCGACAGCGCGCGCGTGCGGCGTGGCGGCGGCGGGCGCCGACGCGGCCTGCTGCGACGCCAGCTTGGCCTGCTCGTCCTTCGCGCCGAGCTTCACGAGCAGGCGCGTCAGCATCTCGCCTTCGAGTTCGGRCTCGCTCGGGCGCGGTTCCCAGGCCGTCGATTCCTTCTGCTGGCCGACGTAGACCTCGCGCAGCCCGCGGTGGGCGATGTGGATCTCGGTGCCGTTGGCGCCGCGCTCGACGCGGGTGCGGTACTTGTCGCGCTCGCCGGTGGAGTACAGGCCGTCGATCACGCGGCCCAGCGTGCGGCGGATCAGGTCGTCCGGCAGCCTGGCGCGGTTCTCGGCCCACTCGGTCTCCATCACGCCGGCTTCGGGCTGGTCGAGCGAGATCGTCAGGCCGCGCTCTTTCCAGAAGGCCTGCAGCTGCGGCCACACCTGCTCGGGTGTCTGCGTGGTGACGACCCAGCGCTGGTCGCCCTGGCGTTCCAGGCGGGCCTGGCCGAGGGTGTTCGGCGCCACGGACTGCGTCGCCGGGCCGGCGGCCGGGGCCGCCGAGTTGCCCGCTGCCTGCGGATTCTGGAAGGTGGTGGCGCTGATGGTGCCGCCGCTCTGCACGTTGTAGCGCGAGTCGTTCTGCAGCTGCGTCAGGTCGGGCGGCACTTCGAGCGGCGTGGCCTTGACGGTCGCGGCCTTGTAGTCGACCTTCTCACCGGTCACGGCCGTCTCGATCGACGAGCATCCGGCTGCGGCGAGGCCCAGCGAAAGGGCGGCAGCGAGTGCCTTGGCGAGAGGGTTCAGGGGAAAACGGGTCACGTTGTACATCTCCGAGGACAGTGCCACAGCGGCGCCGGCCGAGCCGGTGAGGGGGAATGAAGAAGGTGGAACGGAAGCAATCGCGTCAGCGCAGGTCGCAGGGGCCGCTCACAGCAGACCCGATTCGCGCATCGCTTGTTCCACGGTGGCCTGGCCCGCGGCCGTCAGCCCGACGATCGGCAGGCGCAGCGTGGCGCCGCAGCGGCCCAGCCGCGACAGGGCCCATTTGGTGGGCGCCGGGCTCGGCTCGACGAACAGGTTCTTGTGCAGCGGCAGCAGCTTCAGGTGGATGTCGGTCGCCTCGCGCACCTGGCCGGCCAGCGCGGCCTTGCACAGCTCGTGCATCGCGCGCGGCGCGACGTTGGCGGTGACGCTCACGTTGCCGTGGCCGCCCAGCAGCATCAGCGCGATCGCGGTCGGGTCGTCGCCGGAATAGATCGAGAAGCCCTTCGGCGCATTGCGCACCAGCCAGCCGGCGCGCTCGATGTTGCCGCTGGCCTCCTTGATGCCGACGATGCCGGGGATCTGCGCCAGGCGCAGCGTGGTCTCRGGCAGCATGTCCGCGACCGTGCGGCCGGGGACGTTGTACAGCACCATCGGGATGTCCACCGCTTCGGCGATGGCCTTGAAGTGCTGGTAGATGCCTTCCTGCGACGGCTTGTTGTAGTACGGCACGACCGACAGCGTGCAGTCGGCGCCGGCCTTGCGGGCATAGCGCGAGTGCTCGATGGCCTCGCGGGTGGAGTTGGCGCCGGTGCCGGCCATGATCGGCACCCGGCCGCGCACATGCTCGACCGCGACGCGGATGATCTCCCAGTGCTCCTCGACCGAGACCGTGGGGCTTTCGCCGGTGGTGCCGACGACGCCGATGCAGTCGGTGCCTTCGTCGATGTGCCAGTCGATCAGGCGGCGCAGCGCGTCATAGTCGACGCTGCCGTCCTCGTGCATCGGCGTGATCAGCGCGACGATGCTGCCAACAATGGATTTCATGCGGGATCCTCGGAATCCACGGATTTTACTCACCCTGCGGGGGGTGCCCGGCGTCCAGCAGATAACGCGGGATTTCACCCGGTCCGCCGGGGTCGGCGCCCGCGTTCACCGCGGCGATGCGCTGCACGAAGCGCGCCGGCGAGCCGAGGAAGCCGTCCTCGAACGCGACCACGCGCAGGCCGCGCGCCGCTTCCAGCAGCTCGCCCGGGCGCAGCAGGAAATCCGGGTTGGCCGGCCGGCCCACGCCCTGCTGGCCGTGCGCGAAGGTCTCGTAGATCAGCACGCCGCCGTCGGCCAGCGCCTGGCACAGCGTGGGCAGCAGCGGGCGCCACAGGTAGTTGGTGACGACCACGGCGTCGAAATGGCGCTCGGGCAGCGGCCACGGGCCGGCCTCGATGTCGGCCAGCACCACGTCGGCGATCGGGTGCAGCGCTTCGGTGGCGGCCGCATCGCGGTCGAGCGCGGTCACGTGGCAGCCCCGGCCGGCGAACCAGCGCACATGGCGGCCGCTGCCGCAGGCCACGTCGAGCACGCGCGCGCCCGGCGCGATCAGGTGCGACCAGCGCTGCACCCAGGCCGAGGGGGCAGGGCCGCCATGCGGGCTCAGCGTCGCACTCATTGCGGCCGGGCGTGCTGGCTCAGCGCCTTCAGCGCCAGCCGGTCGATCAGCCGCGGCGCGACCAGCTTCAGCCAGCGGCCGAGCTTGCCCTGCGCCGTCATCACGACGTCGCGCCGGCGCGCCTCGGCGCCTTCGATGATCAGCCGCGCGCAGGTCTCGACCGGCATCGCCGCCGATTCGTCCAGCCCGCTGCGGCCGGCGGCCCGGCCGCTGGCGTCGTAGCCGCGGCGGCGGATCTCGGTGGCCACCACGCCCGGGTAGGCGATCGTCACGCTGATGCCCTGGCGGCCGATCTCCGGCCGCAGCGACTCGAAGAAGCCGGTCATCGCGAACTTGGTGGCCGCGTAGGCGGTGCGCCCCGGCACGCCGACCAGCCCGGCCAGGCTGGACACCGCGACGATGCGGCCGTAGCTCGTCTTCAGGTGCGGCAGCGCCGCGTGGGTGCACCAGACGCTGCCCCACAGGTTCACGCGCATCAGGTCTTCGTACCAGCCGAGGTCGGCCACGTCGCGCAGCAGCGCCTGGGCCGACATGCCGGCGTTGTTGACCAGCGTGTCGAGACGGCCGAAGGCGCCCATCGTCGCATCGACCAGCGCGGTGCAGTCGGCTTGCACGCTCACGTCGCAACGCTGCACCAGCGCCTGCGCGCCGTGCATGCGGCACTCGGCGGCGACGGCCGAAAGCTTCTCGACGTTGCGCGCCGCCAGCACCAGCGCGATGTTGGCCTTGCCGCGCGCGGCCCACTGCCGGGCCATCTCGGCGCCGATGCCGTCGGAGGCGCCGGTGATCACGACGACGTACATGTCAGAAGCAGTTCCACAGCTGGTTGGCGAGCGTGAAGGCCATCTCGGGGCGCAGGTAGGCCACGAACACGAGCACCAGCCCGACGCCGACCGCCAACCAGATCAGCATCCTGACCATGCCCTCTTTCATGCCGCTTGCGGCGTCGCCCGCACGATCGCCGATTCGCGCACCGGCAGGTTGACGAGCGCGGCGAACACGCCCAGCCCGACCGCGATCCACCACACCACGTCGTAGCTGCCGGTGCTGTCGTACAGCTTGCCGCCCAGCCAGACGCCGAGGAACGAGCCGACCTGGTGGCTCAGGAACACGAAGCCGCCCAGCATCGACAGATAGCGCACGCCGAAGATCTGCGCGACGACCGCATTGGTCGGCGGCACGGTCGACAGCCACAGCACGCCCATCACCGAGGCGAACACGTAGACGCTGGTCGGCGACAGCGGCACGCTCAGGAAGATGACGATCGCCACCGAGCGCAGCGCATAGATCGTCGACAGGATGTAGCGCTTGGGCAGGCGCTGGCCGAGCGTGCCGGCGGTGTAGGTGCCGATCACGTTGAACAGGCCGATCAGCGCGAGTGCGCCGGTGGCCACGTCCTGCGACAGGCCGTGGTCCTTCAGGTAGCTGGGCATGTGAACGCCGATGAACACCACCTGGAAGCCGCAGACGAAGTAGCCGGCCATCAGCAGCAGGAAGCTCGGGTAGGCGAAGGCCTCGCGCAGCGCGGCGCCCAGGCTCTGCTGCAGCGGGTTGACGACGAACTTCGGCTCCTTCAGGCCGCTGGCCAGCGGGATGATGGCGAGCGCCACGCAGCCCAGCACGAAGAGGGCCTGCTGCCAGCCGAGGTGGCCGATCAGCCAGTTCTCGGTGGGCACCATCAGGAACTGGCCGAACGAGCCGGCCGCGGCGGCCACGCCCATCGCCCAGCTGCGTTTCTCGGCCGCGACGTTGCGGCCGATCACGCCGTAGACCACCGCGTAGGTGGTGCCCGACTGCGCCATGCCGAGCAACAGGCCGGCGCTGCCGGTGAAGGCGAGGCCCGAGGTGGACAGGCCCATCAGCACCAGCCCGCCGGCGTAGAGCAGGCTGCCGACGATCAGCACGCGGAAGGCGCCGAAGCGATCGGCCAGCGCGCCGGCGAACGGGCCGGCGACGCCCCAGGCGAGGTTCTGCACCGCGAGCGCGAACGCGAAGGTCTCGCGCGTCCAGCCGCGGTCCATCGTGATCGGCTGCAGCCACAGGCCGAAGCCGTGGCGGATGCCCATCGACAGCGTGACGATCATGGCGCCGCACAGCAGCACCTGTTTCATCGAGAGCGGGGCAGGAGGTGTCGACGACATCGGATCAATGTAACCGGAACGGCCCGTAGCCCGGATGCCAATCCGGGGATCGTCCTCACGCGCGTCGCCGCTCCCGGATTGCCATCCGGGCTACGAATCAGAACCGGAAGCCGTACTTCGCGCTGTAGCTGGTCGCCTTGCCGGTCTTGTCGGCCTCGAACGCGAGGTTCGCCAGCCCGAAGTTCAGGTTCACGCCGGCGAACACCTTGGCGAGGTTGAAGTCCTCATCGCCCTTCAGCGACGACGCCTCGGGCTTGCTCTTCACGTTGACGGTGCCGAGGCCGGCGTACGGCGTCGCGAACAGGAAGCCCTTCGACACCGAGACGTCGAAACCGAGCGTGCGCAGCTTCAGCTGGTCGACGCCCGACATGGCCGATGCGCTGGCCCGCAGCGCGATTGCCGGCAGCACCGCGTTGCCGGCCAGCGGCGCCCAGCGCAGCTCGCCGCCGGTGACGGTGATGCCGGCCGACGGCACGCGCGCGACCGACACGCCGACGTCGATGTCGAACGG
>NZ_JBFUGW010000177.1:0-13098 GCF_056402735.1 Rhizobacter sp. P3_C12 | reverse complement strand
CCTTCGGGGTGCTGGTATCGACCGAGCAGCCGACGTGTGGGCGGGCACCTTCCACGCCTTTGGCCTTGAGTTCCTTCGCAAATTCCACCAGTTTTTCAAGCTCGACTCCGACCTGCATGTGGCCGACAGGCTCACGTCGCTGACGACCCTTGTGGCGGGACTGCCGCAGCTGGACTTGAACTACTACCTGCGTGTGGAGGACCCGTATGACTGGCTGAGCCCTGTCGTCGACGGAATTAAGCGACTCAAGGAGGAGTTGGTCTCACCGCAGTCATACCGCCGGTTCATCGAAGACCATCCCGACAAAGACGAGGAGCTTCAGCGTAGGCGCCTCGATGTCGCAACAATATATGAGGCTCATGAGCGACTTCTTGCGGGGCGGCGAACAGTCGACTTCGTCGACCTGATCGCAAAACCCGCTTTGGCTCTCAAGGCAAATAGGGCGCCCTTCACCGAGTTGGCCGACTGTTTCGAGTACATCCTTGTCGACGAGTACCAGGACGTCACGCAGGCCATGGTCGAACTGCTTCGACAACTGGCGCAGAAGGCGAAGTCAATCTGGGTCGTTGGGGACGTTCGCCAAGCCATCCATCATTGGCGCGGCGCATCGTTGAAAAGCCTGCTGAAGTTCGACACCGAATTCAAAGCCCACGCGGGTGGCACGAAGATTCAGCGTTACCCCCTCGACATCAACCGGCGCAGTGCCAGCGAAATCCTTGACCTGGTGCAGGAGGTTGGTCGTCAGCACAAACTCCAGGCCACGATGCCGCTGGACCGGATGAAAGCGGCCAAGGGCGCTTGTGGCGAGATGCCGAAGGTGGTCACTTGCGAAAAACGCGAAGAGCTACTGGGCGCAGTAACCGCATCCGTAAACGCCTTGAAGAAGAAGGATGGGGTGGCTTTCGGCAAACAGGCTGTCTTGTGCCGCAAAGGGAACGACGTTCAGCGCGCGTCCGAGACTCTGACAAGCCAAGGAATACCTGTCATCTATATCGGAGAGCTGGCTGAACGACCGGAGGTCAAGCGCCTGCTCTGCCTCATGCAGTTGCTCGTCGAGCGTCAGCCGCGCGCGCTGATTGGCCTGATGGAAGTGCCCGACCTGGCGATGCCAATGAAGGACATCCAGCGATTGCTTGAAGCTGCGAACACCGACGTTGCATATCAGCGCGGACGATGGCTTCAGCATCCGCCACCGGGTCTGTCGGCGACTGGCATTGCAGTGGTTACGGCACTGCGGAAGCTTCTGGAAGGCCGCCGCCACAGCTCCAATCCGTGGGTCTTTGTTTGCGACATGCTTCTTGAGCATCGTTTCAGCTTGCCTGCACCGAAGGACCAATCTGTCGCCGCTTGGGTCCAACGGATCGCACTGTGGCAGTTCGCGTACGCCGTTCGCAACGGTGATGGCGAAATCAAGGAGGCTCGTCTCTCACGGTTCTTGATGCGTCAACGTCTGCGCCAGCGCATCGGCGAATCCTACGTCGACCGCGAGCTGCCGGCAGAGGCGGGAAACCTAGACGGCGTGCGGCTGCTGACCGTGCATAGCAGCAAGGGACTTGAGTTCGAGGCGGTCCATGTTGCCTTCGTCAACGCCGACGACTACGGTGCTCAAACCCCAAGCTGGTCGCCGCCAGAAAACGTGTTGGAAATCGTTCCTCCGGAGGCTCTCGGAAGTAGTCAGGCGGAGTACGACGTTGAAGAAGCCGTTGAGCGAAACAACTTGCTCTACGTCGCCGCATCCCGAGCCAAGCGGCACCTCTACATCTACCAAGAGAAAGAGTTCGGCGACCACACGCTCGCGCCGCAACTGCAACACTTTCCTCGAAAGTTCGAACCGGTAGCCTACAACGGTCCAGCCATCAAGCGGGCCAGTGCTTCACCGAGGAAGGCATTCGCTGCTCCGAACATCGTAAAGTTTGAGCACTTCACCACCTATACCCTGTGCTCGCTTCAGTATTGGTACGCGCACATATTGGAACTGGTAAGTGAAGCCGACATCGACAGTTCTCTGAGGGCGCGTTGGGCCGTCATGAGCGCACTGAAGGCCGTGGCAGCTGGAACAGCAGGTGCGCCCGCGGCACACATGCTTGAAGGTTGGGCAAAGCAGAAGCTTCCCACCGAGGTCGAGGACCCGTCGCTTTGGCGAGATGCGAACTTCGCGTTCTCGCGCGGCCTCGAGCTTATGGGCTCGATTCTTGAGGAAGACGGTCGGTTTGCCGAACCTACTTCTATAGTCGGCGGAGTAACTGTCCAAATGCCGTGGGGCTTTGTCATCGAACGGAAGTACGCCACTGAGTTCGCGATGATGCGGTTCGCACGTCGCGGGGTCTCTGAAATGAAGACGGTCCTGAAGCCTATTGTTCCGGGTCTGGACCTGGCCGGCACGAAGACAATGACGCTCAACCACGTTCTGTCCGACAAGGTCGACGACGTTCCAGGCGGGAAGAGGCTTGAGGCGACCAAGTCGTTCAAAGCTGCGGTGCGAATGCTTGCGGGAGACAACAGCCCAACCAAAGGTCGGCATTGCGGGCGCTGCGCATACATGACCATCTGCCCGTCGGCGCCCGGTCCGTAGAACAAGCCGCCAAGAGGTCCACAGTCGGCCAGCGGGTCGAAGCACCCTGATCCCTCTTCAGTCTGGAAGGCCTGCTGCCGCTACATGCCCAACACCTACCTCACCGTACCGTTCAAAGAGAAGGACTCAGTCAAGGCATTGGGAGCCCGCTGGGACAGTGTTGCCAGGCGCTGGTACGTACTCGATGGACTGGACTTGGCACCCTTTGCTAGCTGGCTTCCGAACTCGTCACAGGCATCGCCCGCCCGCGACGTCACCCCAACCAGCCCATCCACAGCCCTGCAATCTGCGCCGCGCGGAGTGCCGCTCTCCCGACTCCTGCAAGGCGTAGCCAAGGCCGTTGGCGACGCCTACGCCTCCGGTGTATGGACAACCGCCGAGGTCCTGCGTGCCTCTGTCAAAGACGGTCACGTCTACCTTGAGCTGTCGGAGCGAGACTCCGACGGCCGCGCCCTCGCAAAGGCCAACGCAGCCATCTGGGCCCGAACCGCGGAGCGCATCATTCCGGAGTTCGAACGCGCCACCGGGGCCACCCTCGGTGCCGGCATCAAACTTCTTGTTCGCGCTCGACCGGTCTTCAAGCCGCAGTTTGGCTTCTCGCTCGAGATTGATGCCGTCGACCCGACGTATACCCTCGGGGACCTGGAAGCGAAGAAACGAGAGCTCCGCGAGCGCCTGAAGCGCGAGCAGATCTTTGGCCTCAACAAGCGCTTGCCGGCAGTGTGGGACTTCTGCGCGGTACTCGTGGTCGCACCGCAGGGAGGCGCTGGCCTGGGCGACTTCTCGAAGGAAGCTGACCGGCTCGCCAATTTCGAGGTCTGCCGCTTCACCTATGTGCACAGCAGATTCCAGGGTGAAGGCGCCGCAGGGGAGATTGTTGAAGCCCTCGTAGCCGGACTGGCACAGTTTCCGGCCGGCCAGTCTCCAGACGCAGTCATCCTCATCCGAGGCGGAGGCGCCGTGAACGACCTGGCCTGGTTGAATGACTACGCGCTCGCGCGCTTCATTTGCGAATGCCCTGTGCCCGTGCTCACCGGCATCGGTCACGAGCGAGACAGCACCGTGCTCGACGAGGTGGCCCACACATCCTTCGACACACCAAGCAAGGTCATCGCCGGCATCGAGAAACTGGTCACCCAGAGAGCGCGCGAAGCCCGTATCGCCTTCGAAGGCATCGTCAATCAAGGGAGCCGCGACGCCGACCGGATGCAGACGTCCATCGAGCGACTGGACCGTGAGGTCAAGGCAGCCGCCTCGAGCACCCTCGCCGACGCCCGTGCGCAATGCTCGCAGTTAATGGCGGACCTGCGGCTCGACTCAGTGCGTGTCGTGCATCGAGCAGCCGGTGAGGTGCAAGAGCTTTTCGGAGAAGTTCGAAACGGCGCGGCCGGCCACGTGACGCAGGCCAAGCATGTCGTTCCTGCGGCGCTGAGCGCCGTCAAGGCTGAAGCGTTCTCGGCATTGCGGACCGCCAAGGTCCAGCTGGACGGCACCTTGCCTGCGATTCTTGACCGAGCAGGTTTGGACGTACGGCGCTCTCGGGATGCTACCGACAGCGAGTTCAACGACTTTGTTGACCGCTCGCGTCAAACCATACGAGACGCGTCCACTGGTGCGCAGGCGCTGTTTCGCGAGATTGCAGGTCAAGGCCCGCAGAAGACACTCGGGCGAGGCTTTGCCATCGTTCGGGGCACCGACGGCAAGACCCTCACTAGCGCCGAGAGCGCAGCTTCGGCAGAAAGCATCGAAGTCGCGTTCAGCGACGGCAAGGTCGATGCGACAGTGCGGGACGTCAAACTCGGAACCTCAGACGAGGTCCTCGGCGAACTTGATATTGGAGACAAGTAGACATGGCAGCCCGAACCTTTCGTGAGGCCTATGGCGTGTTGCAGGAACACGCGGAGACTCTGCGCGAGCAGACTGAGCCGAACATCGATGACCTCCTATCCATCGTCACCGAGTCAGTCGCGGCGTACAAGGTCTGCAAGGAGCGCATCGACGCTGTCGAGAAGGCGCTCCAAGCGGCACTGACGGATGTGGGAGGCGACGTCGGCCGCACCGGGGGAGGTGCGCCAGGCGACGATGGAGACGAACATCCAGAACCGGTTGCTCGACGGTCACCAGTCAAGGCCCCGGCGAGGAAGTCAAGCACGGGATTCGATGACACAGATGATGACGTGCCGTTCTAGAGCGTTCACGACCCTTGCACATCCTCTTTGTTTGCAGCCAAAACCGACTCCACAGCCCAACAGCGGAGCAGGTTTTCGCTGACCGAACCGGCATCGAGACTGCGTCGGCTGGAACCAATCGCGGCGACTAGATCCCACTCTCTGCAGAGTTGGTGGAATGGGCGGACGTCATCTTCGTAGTGGCGGAGCAGCGCCGACKAAAGCTCGCGGCAGGAGCCATTCGACTAGGTCAGCACCGCCGTCGCACCGGCGACGGCGCGGCAACGAGTAAGCGGCATGACCAACTAAACTGAATCAGGGAGAACTGCAGAGGAGAAAAAGATGATCGGTTCCGCAGACATCAAAGTCCGGCCGCTCAAGTTGAGCCCTCATGGTCGACCCGAACAGTGCCTCACAGGTGCGCGAAGCCATCGGCAGACACTCGCGAATGATTGCTGTCAAGCAAGTCTCATGTGGTCCGCGTCGTCCTCGTCGAGGTCTTCTATCTCGTCGCTGCTCATGATCGGCCCGAGCAGCGAGTCGCGGCAAGGCGAGTAGCGGAAGCCCTCCGCTTTGAGCTTCCAGACTTCCTCTTCGCTCCAGCCCTTCTTGATCATCTGCGCCACGACCTGGTCGTCGATGTCCACGGCGTCGTATTGGCCGATCACCGACGCCATCTTCGAGAGCGTCGACTGCGCCTCGTCGAGCGCCTTACGCACGGCGTCCACGGAAGGCAATTCTGACCGATGCGCCACCGCTCCTTCGTGACCCTCACGCCTCGATCGCAGACTCCATCTCCAGGAAGCGCAGGTTCGGGTCGAGCGCCAGCGCCCTGACCGCGGCACGCTCGTCGCTCGGGCTCAAAGCCACCAGCAGCTCGACCTGCCCGCTCACGCTCGTGGCGATGGGCACGCCGCCGCGGTACAGCACCCGCGAGCCGGCCACACGCGCCACCTTGGCGCCAGGCAGCAGCGTTCCCAGCAGGTTGGCTGGGTCGGTGGCAGCCAGGCACACCAGGTGCTCGTCGGCCGGCTGGCGGCGCACCTGGCGCATCAGGCCAATGGCGTCGGGCAACGCGAACTGCTCGCCCGACAGGCCGGCGATGAAGCGGCCGCCGCGGATCTCGCCCCGCGCTTCGAGCCGGCGGTACACACGCACCATGTCGCGCCAGGCGGGCAGCCAGGCGGCCTCGCGCTCCAGCAGGCGCCACGACACCACGCCGTAGCGGCGCAGCAGCGTGCGGGCGATGTGCTCGATGGCCTCGGTCGACGCATCGGTGCTCGCCGGCGCAGGCTGGCGGATCAGCGTCCAGCGGCCCGCATCCTCGATGCCGAACAGCGCCACACGGCGGCGGTGGCGCGACGAATGCGCCGAAGCCCGCTTGGCGGCCGGCACGAGCAAGGCGCGCAGGCCGGCATAGCTGTCGCAGTTGATACGACCACGCACGACAAGCTCGCTGAGCGCGTCTTCAAGCTCGGTGCGCAGCAGGTGGGCGCCTTGCGCGATCTCATCGAAGAACGAAGCACCGTGTTCGGCCAGGTAGGTGGCCACGCGCTGGGTGCGCGAGCTCAAGGCTGCGTCGTCGGCCGGCGGCGGGGCGATGCGGCCCCACAGCGGCGCGCTGCGGCGCGGCAGCAGCACGATGGGCGTGGACCGCAGCGAGCCGCCGCCCCCGCTCGCAGTGGCCATGGGCCGCAGGCGCGTCCACAGCGTGCGGCCGGCAGTGCACAGGTCGTCGAGCCACGACGACGAATAGTCTTTCACGCGCGCGGGCAACAGCTCGGCCTCCCACATCGCGGCCGGTGCCTCGAAGCCTTCGAGCTGCGAGAGCACGCCCGCCAATGCTTCGGGGCCACTGACCCGGCTGGTCGCGCCGACGTGCTGCCACTCGAGGAGGAAGCGTACGAAGTCGCGCGGCTCGACCGGCTCGATCTCGCGGCGCAGGCGCTTCAGCGTATAGCGGTGGATGCGCGCGAGCAGGTGGCGCTCGCACCACTCGGTGGTCTGCGCCGCGGGCGTGAACTTGCCTTGCATCACCGTGCCTTCGCTTTGCAGTGCGAGCAAGGCGTGGTCGATGTCGGCGAGCGGCAGCTGGAGCTGCAGCGCGATCTCGCGTGCGGTGATCGGGCCGAGGCCGCTCAGGCGCGAGCGCAGCAGGTCGCGCAGGGCGTCTTCGTGGGTGGCCGGTTTCTCGGCGTATTCGGCGGGGATGTCGATCGGCGGGTGGGTCTCGCAGGCGAGGTAGAGGTCGATGACCTGCGACAGGCGCTCTGCGGCGGCCCACAGGCCCGCCTCCTTGGGCACGCTGGCTTCGACAGGCTCAGCCCGAACGGCGATTTGCAGACAGGTCGCCCGGCCAGATTGCGCCAGTTCACCCAACCAATCGGCCCACCCTTCGTTGCTGGACACCTCGTCCGACGTGATCAGGCCCAGGCCACTCAGCGCCTCATGCATCTCATCAACGCTCCGCACCCGCGGCCAGGCCTCTTCGCGCACACCGGCAATCGCCTCGGCATCGAGCTGGCCCATGTCGTCCGGGCTGTCGGGGTCGCTGTAGCGGCGGCTCTGCACGGCCTGGGTGCGGCGCTCTTCGAGGGGCGCGTCGTCGAGGTAGGCGTAGGGCCGCGCGTTCAAGGCTTCGGCGGCAAGCGGCGACGGTGCCGGCAGGTCTCTTGCGACGACGCTCACCTGCCCCGCTTCCATGCGGCGCAGCAGGTGCAGCCAGCCCTCGGCGTCCATCGCGTCGTAGAGGCAGTCATACATGGTCTGCGCCACCAGCGGGTGCTCGGGCACCTCGCGTTCGCCGGCCAGGTTCTCGGCGCAAGCCACCTGGTCGGGGAACACGCTCGCGAGCAGGTCTTCCGACTTCATGCGCTGCAGCTGCGGCGCCACCTTGCGCCCGCCACTGAAGCGCGGCAAGGCCAGCGCCGTGGTGGCGTTCCAGCGCCAGCGCACGCCGAACAGCGGCGCGTCGAGCAGGGCCTGCACCAACACGTCGAGCGCGGTGTTGCTGTGCAGGTAGCGCGACACCTCTTCGAGCGGGAAGCTGTGGCTGGTGGAGAGCGACAGCACGATCGCGTCTTCGGTGGCGGCTGCCTGCAGCTCGAAGTTGAACTGCCGGCAGAAGCGCTTGCGCAGCGCCAGGCCCCAGGCGCGGTTGAGGCGGCTGCCGTAGGGCGAGTGCACCACCAGCTGCATGCCACCCGATTCGTCGAAGAAGCGCTCGAGCACGATGCGGTCTTGCGTGGGCACGGCGCCCAGCGTGCCGAGCGCGCGCGCCAGGTAGTCGACGAGCTGGCGCGCGGCCTCGGCGTCCAGACTCAGGGTGTCGGTGAGCCAGCCGGTCGCGGCGTCGGCGCCTTCCGAGGCGATCAGCGTGGCCACTTCTTCGCGCAGGCGCGAGACGCCGAATGACAACTCGTCGCTGCGGCCCGGTGCCTCACCGAGCCAGAACGGGATGTTGGGCGCAGCGCCATGCGCGTCTTCCACCCGCACGCGGCCGGGCTCGACGCGCAGGATGCGGTAGCTGGTGTTGCCGAGCTGGAACACGTCGCCGGCGATGCTCTCGACGGCAAAGTCTTCGTGCACGGTACCGATCTTGTCGGCCTGCGGTTCCAGCAGCACGGTGTAGTCGGCCGTCTCGGGGATGGCGCCGCCCGAGGTGAGCGCGGTCAGGCGCGCGCCCTTGCGCTCGCGCAGGCGGTGGTGCACAGCATCGCGGTGCACATAGCTCGCGCGCTGGCCGTTGCGGGTGCTGAAGCCGTCGGCCAGCATGCGCACCACGGCGTTGAAGTCTTCGCGCTTGAGCTGCGCGTAGGGCCAGGCGCGACGCATCAGCGCAAAGAGTTCGTCTTCGTCCCACTCGCGGCTGGCGACCTCGGCGACGATGTGCTGGGCCAGCACGTCGAGCGGCGCGGGCAGCACGCTCAGGACATCGAGTTCGGCGCGGCGCACGCAGTCGAGCAAGGCCGCGCACTCCACCAGCTCGTCGCGCGACTGCGGGAAGAGCCGCGCCTTGGGCACACCGCCCACCGCGTGGCCGGAGCGGCCGGCGCGCTGCAGGAAGGTGGCGATGGCGCGCGGCGAACCGAGCTGGCAGACCAGATCCACATCGCCGATGTCCAGGCCCAGCTCCAGCGACGCGGTGGCCACCAGCAGCTTGAGCTCGCCGCGCTTCAGGCGCTGCTCGGCATCGAGGCGGATCTCTTTCGCCAGGCTGCCGTGGTGCGCGGCCACGCGCTCCTTGCCCAGCAGCTCGCCCAGGTGGCGCGTGGCGCGCTCGGCCATGCGGCGGGTGTTGACGAACACCAGCGTGGTGCGGTGCGCGCTGGCCAGCCCGGCCACGATCTCGTAGACCTGCGTCCACTGGTCGTTCGACATCACCACGCCCAGCGGCGTGGGCGGCAGCGTGAGCGCCAGGTCGCGCTGCTTGGCATAGCCGATGTCGATGATTTCGCAATCGGCGACACCGTCTTTCACCGCGCCGGCACCGACGAGAAAGCGCGCCACCTCGTCGATCGGCTTCTGCGTGGCCGACAGGCCGATGCGCGTGAGCGGGTGTGCGCTGAGGTTCTGCAGCCGCTCGAGCGAGATCGACAGGTGGCTGCCGCGCTTGGTGGCGGCGATGGCGTGGATTTCATCGACGATCACCGCGCGCACCGTGCCGAGCATCTTGCGGCCCGAGGCCGAGCCCAGCAGGATGTAGAGCGACTCGGGCGTGGTGACGAGGATGTGCGGCGGCCAGCGCAGCGCGAGCTGGCGGTCTTTCTGCGGCGTGTCGCCGGTGCGCACCGCGCTGCGGATCTCCACGTCGGGCAGGCCCAGCGCGGCCAGCTCTTCGCGGATGCCGGCCAGCGGCGCTTCGAGGTTGAGGCGGATGTCGTTCGACAGCGCCTTCAGCGGCGAGACGTAGACCACCACGGTCTCGTCGGGCAGGCCTTCGGGCCGCAGGCCCTGGCGCACCAGGCCATCGAGCGCGGCGAGAAAGGCAGTGAAGGTTTTACCGGAGCCGGTCGGCGCCGCCACCAAGGTATGCCGACCCGCACGGATCGCCGGCCACGCCGCCACCTGCGCCGGCGTGGGCGCAGGAAAGGTTCGGCGGAACCAGTTGGCAACGGCGGGGTGGAAATCCTGGAGGGGCATGGGTGCGCTCGTGGCAGGAGAGTGACAGGGGAGCGGCCGAGGGGAATGACCCAAGAGCGGAGAACAAGCAGCATATCGCCGGCCGACCCGATGCGAACAGATCGGGCCCTTCGAAGGGATATCAAGCCGGCCTCGCCGAGCCCGGTGGAATGTCATTTGCCGCAATCAGGGAACCGCCGGCGGTGCGCTGCGCAGCCGCTATAGCGTCATCACACAAAGCCCAGCACTCGGTCGACTTTGTCGAGCTCGAGCAGCGTCAGCCCGACCTTCCCGTCGCAGAGGACGAGGCGAGGATTGAACGGCTTGTAGAGCCACGCCTGGTCATCAAGCGCGACCCAAGGCCGCCAAAGCTGCCCGCTCTCATTCAGCCACCGCGAAACCTCTGCCTCACGCTCAAATCTTACCGACGGCGACTCGCCGTCGCACCGCGCCCAGCTGTCTCGGGTGAGAAGCGGCGTTGCACCGAGGACGCGATGCTGGAGGTCCTCCGAGAAAAAGCTTTCCATTTCAGCCACCGGGTGCGCCTCCCGCCAGCTTGAGGTGATGACGACGCCAACATCGAGTCGCTGTCGTAGCCAGCCCTCGAGCAAATCAAGGTGGCAAAAATACTGGTCGATGGTGCACCTGAATGGATGCATCACCCCGTCAAAGTCCAAGAACAGAAGCCTCGTCCACACCGACCGGTCCCCTGCAGTCACAGCCCTTCTCCAGACGCCAATTCAAGAACCCTATCTGCCAGCTCGCCCTGCTCAAGYGCCGCCCGCGGGGTGCGACCGCCAAGTGCGCCGAGCGGCGTCTCGAGCCATCCGAGCATCTCAAGTCAATCGCACTGCAATTCGACACCAAGCTTCTGAACGACAGGCCAGAGCTCGGCATCAAACTGCCACCGTGGGAACCGCAGACCAAATGTTGTGTGGTCGATGGCAATGACCCGCGGGTGCTTCCGCGTGGCCATGCGCTGTAGCTTTGCTGATGCTATGCCGGCGAGCCTGGCCGCGTCGTCGATGCCGACCATATCGGCGCGGCCGGCCCGCCCGTCAGCGTACGGCGACTTTCTGCTCATCAGCATCACACGTGAAATGCGCATGGCTCGCGACGTCTTCGAGCACCTCGTCAGACAGCCAAGTTTGGAGAGAAAACGACTGTGGCCGGCCGCGGAGGCGGACCTGCAGCACCATGCGCCCTCCTTCTGCTTCGAGTGCGAAGCTCATGGCCAGGTCGTCCTGTGCCTGCTGTTTCTGACCTCATCGAGCTCTCCAGGGACGATGACGCGTGCATTGCCATCGAAGTCGATAGCGCTGATGCCTCTGAGCCCAACTCCGAAGCTCTTGAATCCTTGCTCTGTCCAACGGCCCGAGCTGTCGAGCCGGTCATGATGGTGACCGTGGACAGTCAACTTGACGCCCAGGGCCTGAGCCAGCGTGTCCAAGATTTCGAAGCCGTTCGGGTGGTATGCCGGTGCTTCATGGGAGATGAGGACGTCCGCACGCATGTCCGCGAGACGCTCGAGTTCCTCTGGGTAGATAGTGCCCCAGTGCTTGCGGTGCGTGCCGCCCGCCCAGCGGTCTTGCTTCGGGGTCGACTTTGCGTGCTCCTTGCGAGAGCGAAATGCCGGCGCGCCCCCGCGCGCAGCCGAAGCCGACGGATACCAGACGGCCTCGCGAAACACCCCGCCAAGTCCGGCGAGGCGCGTCCCGTCCGGCAGGGTCACAACCTTGCTGTGAACGTTCCGGTCCTCGAGCCTACTTCCCCAAACGCGCGTCCACAACGCATCACTGTCGGCGTCGTGGTTCCCGGGGATCCACCAGACGCGATCAAGGATGGATTCCAGTTCCTCGTGCAATGGCCGCTCGGGCTCCATGTCGCCCAGCAGCACGACAGCGCTGGCCTTGGTGTGGCCCGCAGCTTCAACGATGTGGTGGAACCTTCCGTGTGGGTCGCCGCAGTACAGCACCGGGCCGTCATGCTTCATGACGCCTCCTCATTGCCGTCAACTTTCGGCGGACGTCCGGGCATGCGCCCCTTCGAGTCGAGACCGATTGAGCCGCTCGGGTAGGGCATGTAGTCCTCGCGGTCATCGAAAACGACGAAGCCGAGGCCGAGCAACTTCAGTTGCGAGCGGTCAGTGAACTGGGTGTCGAAGAACGTCAGCATCTGCAGATTCTGGGGAACGAGAGGCACGAAGTCGAGGCTGTTGCAGCTACGCGCCTCCGGTTCGTAAAGGCAGTGAAGCCTCGCAGCAACGGCACTCGCGTAAGTGATATCTCGAACGCTTGCGCACGGGTTTCACGAGCATCTTGGGCAGATGACCGGCGAACAGCTGTACACGCGCCCCCTGTTCTTGGCCTGCCCGCGGTAGTTGTCGGGCCTCGGTTCAGGTTCGCAGATCGGCATCGTCGCCCGTGGCATCGCCAGCTCGATGAATGCAGCCGGCACTGCGCTTGTGGCAAGCGACCATGTGGATCCCCGCAGTAGAGCGTGAGCATGCTCAACCCCGCGTTCCTTCCCTATGGACTCCAGTGATGCGATCGCACGCTGCGATGCCCAGCCAGTGACACAAGCCACGTACTGAAGGCTGACGCCCTGGTTTCGGTGCTCAATCTGCGATCCTTAAACGCTGCTCCGCCAGATGATTGATCTCTTCGGCAATGGCACGCGCCCGTCGCTCGGGTCCCAAGTTGCTGCCGAAAAAGGTCCACGCGGCGAAGCCAACAACAGCGCCCGCGACCAGTCCACCCAGCGCCAACGAGAGCCGATTCTCGAGGCCTCCACCGGTCATCACGAATCCCAAAAGGGCAAGGATGATTGAGGGCACCAGGATCCATAGAACGAGGCTTGCTCCGGCTCCTACTCTGAGATGCCAGTTTCGCAGGTCGTGGCCGAGCGCCAGCACATCGCTACGGATTTCGTCAGTCGTGTGGTTGCGTCCTGCGAAGTACTGCCCCTCCTCGTTGCCAAGAGTGCTACCCCAAAGGACTGTGACGTGACCTTGCCCTCGGATCTCGCATCCCATAGCCGAGGGCATTACGCGGCTCGCTTTTCCTGGGCAGCGAGCCAAGCCCGTTCGAATTGCATTGGACTGACGTAGCCGAGCGTCGAGTGAAGCCGGCGGTGGTTGTAGAACGCCAGCCAGTCGATGACCTCGTCCTTGGCGGCCCGCACTGTCTCGAACTTGCGCCCATACAGCCGGCCGACCTTGAGCGAGCCCCACAGGCT
>NZ_JBFUGW010000176.1:0-13267 GCF_056402735.1 Rhizobacter sp. P3_C12 | reverse complement strand
GATCAGTTCGTCGAGCAGGTGCAGCAGGTCGACCAGCGCCGGCATGCTGTCGCTGACCGGGTTGATGCCGATCACCGCGTCGCCGGCGCCGTACAGCAGGCCGTCGAGCATCGACACCGCGATGCCGCGCGGGCTGTCGGTCGGGTGGTTCGGCTGCAGCCGCACCGAGAGGCGCCCGGGCAGCCCGATGGTGTTGCGAAAGCGGGTGACGACGCGGCATTTGCGGGCGGCGAGGATCAGGTCCTGGTTGCGCATCAGCTTGCTGACGGCGGCCGCCATCTCGGGTGTGACGCCAGGGCGGACCCGGGCGAGCGTGGCTTCGTCGGCCGCATTCGAGAGCAGCCAGTCGCGGAAGCCGCCGACCGTCAGGTGCGAGATCGGGGCGAAGGCCGCGCGGTCGTGCGTGTCGACGATGAGCCGCGTGACCTCGTCGTCTTCGTAGGGCACCAGCGCTTCGTCGAGGAAGCGCTGCAGCGGCAGGTCGGCCAGGCACATGCGCGCGGCCATGCGCTCGGCGGCGCTGCTGGCCGCGATGCCGGCGAGCTGGTCGCCGGAGCGCGCCGGCGTGGCGCGGGCCATCAGCGCCTTCAGGTCGGCGAACTGCCAGGTCTGCGTGCCGATGCTGTGCCGGTAGGCCATGCGGGACCCCGTGATTGTCGTCAGCCTTGCGCCGCCAGCGCGGCGGCGCGCCTGTCGCGGCCGCTGACCAGGAACAGCACGGTGGCCGCGGCCATCAGCCCGGCGAAGATCAGCGACAGCAGCAGGTTGTACCAGACCATCGCCACGAGGCACAGCAGCGCGAGCGCGAGCGCGATGGCCGGGAACACCGGGTAGCCGATCGCGGGGAACGGGCGTGCGAGGTCCGGTTCCTTGCGGCGCAGCACGAACAGGCTGAGCATCGACATGATGTACATCACGATCGCGCCGAACACCGACATCGTGACGATGTTGGCCGTGAGCGTCTGGCCGCCGAACGAGAACAGCTCGTCGCTGAAGATCGCCGCGATGCCGATCACGCCGCCGGCGAGCACCGCGCGGTGGGGCGTGCCGAAGCGCGGGTGGATGACGGCGAGCCAGGCGGGCAGGAAGCCGGCGCGGGCGAGCGCGAACATCTGCCGCGAGTAGCCGAGGATGATGCCGTGGAACGAGGCCACGAGCCCGAACAGGCCGATCCACACCAGCATGTGCAGCCAGCCGCTGTGTTCGCCGACGACGGCCTTCATCGCCTGGGGCAGCGGGTCGTTGATGTTGGAGAGCGTGCGCCAGTCGCCGACGCCGCCGGCGAACACCATCACGCCGATGGCGAGCAGCACGAGGGTGACGATGCCGGCGATGTAGGCGATGGGGATGGTGCGCTTCGGGTCTTTCGCTTCCTCGGCGGCCATCGCGACGCCTTCGATCGCGAGGAAGAACCAGATCGCGAACGGGATGGCGGCGAACATGCCGGACAGGGCGAGCGGGCTGAAGCTGTCCTGCCCGGCCCAGCCGTGGGCGGCGAAGTTGGCGGCCGAGAAGCCCGGCGCGACGACGCCCATGAACACCAGCAGCTCGAAGATCGCGAGCACGGTGACGATCAGCTCGAAGGTGGCGGCCGTGCGCACGCCGACGATGTTGAGCGCCATGAAGACGACATAGGCGCCGCAGGCCATCAATTTCGGGCTCGCGGCGGGAAACTGCACCTGCAGGTAGGCGCCGATGGCCATCGCGATGGCGGGTGGTGCGAACACGAACTCGATCAAGGTGGCGAAGCCGGCGATCAGGCCGCCGACCGGGCCGAAGGCGCGGCTGGCGTAGGCGAACGGTCCGCCGGCATTGGGGATCGCGGTGGTGAGCTCGGTGAAGCTGAAGATGAAAGTGGTGTACATCGCCGCGACGACGGTGGCGGTGACGAGGAAGCCGAGGGTGCCGGCACTGGCCCAGCCGTAGCTCCAGCCGAAATACTCGCCGGAGATGACCAGCCCGACGGCCAGCCCCCAGAGGTGCCAGGCGTTCAGCGTGGCTTTGAGATGACCCGTTTGCGTTTGCATGGACGCTCCGATCGCTCTTGTCAGGTTGTAGGGGACTGCTTTTGTGATTCTTGCAAGATCTGTTCCGCTTGGGCGCGGCGCGGGGCGGCGTGKCGGGTGGCGGGGTGCGGTGGGGGCTCAGCTGGGGCGGTCGGCCCTGGCGGGCCGACTGCACGAAGAAGMTCGGCTTCGGGGGTGCATCGGCAAACTCCCGTCACTCACTTCGTTCGTTGTGGTCAAACACAGCCGATGAGTCAGTCTACGAAGCGCGCTGGCGCGCGCCACCCCCGAAACCRATCTTCTCCGTCGCCCCAGAARTCGCCCCCACCGCACCCCGCCACCCGCCACGCCGCCCCGCGCCGCGCAGAACCATCAACTTGTGTTTGGGGGAAAAGACTGAAGTGACCGACRAGCACGCRRGYGCCCGCATGCTCGTCGGCCACTTCAGTCTTTTCCCCCAAAAACAGTGCGGCGGTGCWGGCAAAGGCGCGGGTGGGGAGGCTGGGGAGCGCCAATAGGGGCGGGGCGCCGGAGCTGGCTGGTTTCATGGCCCGCGTGCGCAGCACGCTTCGTGAACTGACTGTCGCCCACTGTTTGACCACAACGAACGAAGTGAGTGGCGGGAGTTTGGGCGACGGGCCGTGAAACCAGTCAGCGGAGGGCAGTCTTCGCCCCGAAAGGGGCGAAGACCGCACCGACCGGCGAGCCCCAGCCTCCCCACCCGCGCCTTTGCCACTACGCGATCAGGATTTCACAACCGCCTTCACGAAGCCCCTCGAGCGCCGGCATCCGGCGCGCCCGCCCGTCGGTGACGATCTGGTCGATGTCGCTCACCGCGCACCATCCGACCCGGCTCGCCTGCCCGAGCTTGCCGTGGTCGGCCAGCATCACCCGCCGCTTCGAACAGGCCACCATCGCCCGCGCCACCTCCGCCTCGCGGTGCTCGTAGCTCGTCGCGCCGTGCACCGCATGCAGCGATACCGGTGACAACAGCGCCAGGTCGGCATGGTGGCGATGGATCTCGGCCACGGTCTGCTCGCCGTAGGTGGCGCCGATGTCGGCCACCGGGCGCCCCCCCAGCAGGATCACCTCGTGGCGCCGCGCATCGGCCGCCACCAGCTTCATCGCCACATCGAACGAGTTGGTGATCACCGTCAGGCCGCTCAGCGACGCCAGCTCCTGCGCCAGCGCCGACACCGTGCTGCCGGCATCGAGGAACAAGGTCTGGCCCGGCCGCAGCAGCCGGGCCGCAGCACGCGCGATCGACCGCTTCTCCGCCAGCCGCACCTTGATGCGCTCGCCGATCGGCGCTTCCGGCTCCGGAGCGGTCGCGACCACTCCCCCGTGCACGCGCCGCAATTCACCGGTGGCCTCCAGCGCCATCACGTCGCGGCGCACCGTCTCGCGCGAAACGCCGAGATCGCTCGCGATGCGCTCGGTGCTCAAGCGCTGGAAGTTCGCGAGCAGGTCGCGCAATCGCTGGTATCGGTCTTCCTGCAACATCGGTTCAAGGGCTCCTCGATCGCGTCAGGACCTGCAGCAGCCAGGCCGACACACCGACGATCAACATGATGCAGGTCGAGAAAGCCGCCGCCTGCGATGTGAACCCGGCCTCGTCGAGCCGCATCACGCTCACCGCGCCCAGCATCGTCGACGGCGTGATCAGGAAGATCACCGCCGACAACGTGACCATCGAGCGCATGAACAGGAACAGCGCCACCGTCCACAACGTGGGCCGCAGCGCCGGCACGTAGACGTCGCGCCAATGCCGCCACACACCGCCGCCGAGCGCGCTGCAGGCCTCCTCCAACGCGTCGGGGACCGCGCGCACGCCGCTGGACATCGTCACGTAGGCCTGCGTGTGGTAGTGGTAGAAGTTGCACAGCGCCAGCAGGAGCACCGAGCCGTACAACGCCGCAAACGGCCATTGCGGGCGGTTGAACGCGAACACATACGACAGGCCCAGCACCAGGCCGGGCACCGCCACCGGCAAGGCAGACAGCAGCGCCACCGCGCGCGCAGGCGCAGGCGGCAATCGCCGCGCCGCCAACGCGAGACCGAGCAGCAGCAGCGTGCCCAGCACCGCGGCGAGCACCGACACCGCCAGCGACGTCCACAGCGGTGCATAGCCGCCCGCCAGCGTGATGTCGTAGTGCTTCAGCGTGAACTCCAGCTTGTAGGGCCACAAGCGCATCAGGCTGCCGATCACCACCGTGCCGACCACGCAGGCCAGCGAGCCGGCGATCAGCAGGTTGCCGACAAAGAACGGCACGTCGCGCCGGGCCCATGGCAACGGCCGCGGCGGGCGTGCCGATTCGGCGCCGAGCCCCGCCTGCCGGCGCGCAGCGACATGCTCGATCCACACCGACAGCCCCGCCGGCAGCAGCAGCAGCAGGCCGACCACCGCGCCGAGCCCGAACTTCATCTGCCCGCTCACCTGGTTGTAGATCTCGGTCGCGAGCACCGGATAGTCGCCGCCGATCACCACCGCATTGCCGAAATCGGTGATCGTCACCGTGAAGACGACGAAGGCCGCGCTCAGCAGCGCATAGCGCATGCCCGGCAACGTGATGTCGACGAAGCGCCGCCACGGCGTCGCGCCCAGCAGCTCGGCCACCTCGTAGTGGCGCGCATCGCCATGCCGGAGCGCGGCGCGCAGGATCATCGCGGCCTGCGGCAGCGCGTACATCACGTCGGCGATCAACAGCCCGCTGAACCCGTACACCTCGGGACGCACGCCCAGCAGCTTGCCGACCAGCCCGTTGCGCCCCAGCAGGAAGATCAGCCCGAGGCCCAGCACCAGCGACGGCGCCAGCACCGGCAGCGCCAGGCTCGCTCCGACGAAACGCTTGCCCGGCATCGCGGTGCGCTCGAGCCCGAACGCGACCACGAAGGCGAGCAGCACGGTGATCGCGGTCGCCGAGACGCCCAGCACCAGGCTGTGCGCGAGCGCGCGCCACACGCCGGGCGTGTCCCACAGCGCCACCCAGTTCGACACACCGACGCCGCCGCCCTCGTCGAGCAGGCTGCGCCACGCGATCGTCAGCATCGGCACACCGAAGAACAGGACCAGCGCCACCAGCGGGATCCACAGGCAGGCGCGCAGCAGCCAGCGGTCGAGCGGCGCGTCGATCACCCTGCCACCCACGCGCAATCGGCCGCGGCGATCTGCACCGAGACCGCGTCACCCGGCAGCAACGCCGGACCGGCCGCCGGCAGCTCGGCCAGCAGTTCGCGGCCTCGCCAGCTCACGCGCAGCCGGCGCAGGTTGCCGAGGAAGCTGAGGTCGATCACGCGGCTGTCGCCATGCGGGTCCGGCGCCAGCACCACCCGCTCGGGCCGCACGCACGCCGCGTCGCCGACCGGATCGCCGCGCAGCAGCTCGGTCGCCGCCTCGCGCACCCATTCGCGCGGCAGCAGGTTGCCGTGCCCCATGAAATCGGCGACGAAGCGGGTCCGCGGCTGCAGATACAGTTGCTGCGGCGTGCCCTGCTGCTCGATGCGGCCCTGGTTCATGCAGACGATCGTGTCGGCCAGCGCCATCGCTTCCTCCTGGTCGTGCGTGACCATCAGCGTCGGGATGCGCAGCCGGCGCTGCAGCTCGCGCAGCTCGTGGCGCAGCTCGGCGCGCACCTTCGCGTCGAGCGCCGACAGCGGCTCGTCGAGCAGGATCAACGCCGGGTCGACCGCCACCGCGCGCGCCAGCGCGACCCGCTGCTGCTGGCCGCCCGAGAGCTGGGCCGGATGGCGTTGCGCCAGTGCTGACAGCTTCACCAGCGACAGCAGCTCGGCCACGCGCGCCTCGATCTGCGGTGCCGGTGCACCGCGGATGCGCAGCCCGTAGCCGACGTTCTGCGCCACCGTCATGTGCGGGAACAGCGAGTACGACTGGAACACGATGCCGAAGCCGCGCTCGCGCGCCGGCACGGTCGCCAGGTCGCGACCGCCCAGCATCAGGCGGCCCCGGTCGGCCGCCAGCAGCCCCGCGATGATGCGCAGCAGCGTCGTCTTGCCGCACCCGCTCGGCCCCAGCAGGCACACGAACTCCTCGGCCCCGATCGAGAGGTCGATGTGCTCGAGCGCGACGAATCCATCGAAGCTCTTGTGCAGGCCGCTGATCTGGAGCGCCATGCCGGGCGACGCGCTCACCGCCCGATCGCCTTCTGCCAGGCCGCGAGCGTGGCGTCGCGGTCCTTGGCCGATTGCGCGAAGTTCATCGGGTAGAGCACCTTCGACAGGTCGGCTGGCAGCCCGGCGATCTGCGCGGCCTTCGACGGCGGCGTGCCGGGAATCGTGACGATCTCCTTGTACTTCGTGTAGAGCGCCGCGGCCTGCGGCGACAGCGTCCACTCGAGGAAGCGCTTCGCATCGGCCTTGTTCTTCGAGCTCTTCATCAGCGCCGAGGCTTCCAGTTCGTAGCCGGCACCGTCACTCGGAATCACCATCTTCACCGGAAAGCCCTCCTCCACCGACTGGATCGCCGCGAACGCGAGCGACGCGCCGATCGCGTACTCGCCCGCACGCGCCGCCTTGCACGGGCGCGAGCCCGACTTGATGTACTGCGCGACGTTGYCGTCCAGCGCCTTCAGGAAGGCCCAGCCCTTCTCGCTGCCCTGCGACTGCAGCAGTGCAGCCACCTGCAGGTAGCCGGTGCCGGAGGACACCGGGTTGGGCATCACCACCTCGCCCTTGTAGACCGGGTTCGCGAGGTCCTTCCACGAGGTCGGCATCGGCAGGTTCTTGGCTTTCAGCACGTCGGTGTTCACGCAGAACGCGGCCATGTAGCCGGTCGCGGCAAACCAGCTGCCGTCGGCGGCCCGGTAGGCGGCCGGCAGCTTCTCGGCGCCTTTCCCGGCATGGGGCTCGACCATCGCGCCGATGCGCGGATCGAGCATGTTCGTCACCGCCCAGCCCCAGATCACGTCGTGCTGCGGGTTGCCCGCCTCGGCCAGGATGCGTGCACCCAGGTCGCCGGTGGACAGGCGCAGCACCTTCACGTCGACGTCCGGCAGGCTCTGCTTCGCCGCCGCCACGTACTCGGCGATCTCGTTCTCCTCCAGCGCGGTATACGCGGTGATCGTGCCGGCCCGGGCCAGCCCGGGAACGGCGAGCGCGGTGAACAGCGTGGCGGCAAGCAGGGGGCGGTGGACGGTCATGGACTTCTCCGGTGGATGCCTCAAACGAGGGCGGGACAACAGGGGCGGGACACCAGCACAGGGCACGCTTCATGCATTCGCGTTGTGCGTTTCCTGGCGTTTGTGCAAATCTGTGTGTTTCCACATGACGCTCCCGCACGATGCATGCCAACCCACGAGGTCCTCGATGAGCGATGAAGCGCTGTCCCCCGCCCCATCCGCCCTGCTGCCGGACGACGATGTCCGGTTGGCCGAACAGTTGGCCGATGAAGCCGGCAGGCTGGCGCTGCGCTGGTTCCGCGGCCGCGTCGAGGTGCTGACGAAGGCCGACGACAGCCCGGTGACGGTCGCCGACCGCGAAGTCGAGCGCATGCTGCGCGAGCGCATCGCCGCAGCGCGGCCCGGCGACGGCCTGCTCGGCGAGGAGCACGGCCGCGAGCGACTCGATGCGGAAAGGGTCTGGGTGATCGACCCCATCGACGGCACGAAGGCCTTCATCACCGGCTCGCCGCTCTGGGGCAACCTGCTGGCGCTGCTGTGGCGCGGCCGGCCGGTCGTCGGCGTCGTGAACCTGCCGGCGCTCGGCGAGTGCTGGGTGGGACGCGCCGGGCAGCCGAGCCGCTGGAACGGCGCACCGTGCCGCAGCAGCGGCTGCACGCGGCTGGCCGACGCCCGGGTCTACACCACCTCGCCCGACGCCTTCGATGCCGACGGCTGGCGCGCCTTCGACACGCTGAGCCGGCGTGCCGCGCTGCGGCGCTTCGGCGGCGATTGCCACAGCTACGGCTCCCTGGCGTCCGGCCACGTCGACCTGGTGGTCGAGAGCGGGCTGCAGCCCTACGACTTCCTGGCCCTGGTGCCGGTGATCGAGGGCGCCGGCGGCGTCATCACCGATTGGCAAGGCCGCGCGCTGCACATGGGTTCTGACGGCCGGGTGGTCGCGGCGGCCACGCTGGAACTGCAGGCCCAGGCGCTGGCCGCGCTGGCGTGACGCGGTGGCTTGAAATCGTGACCGAACGCGCCATGTGCAAGGAGTCACAGTCGGCCGCTTGCGCTCAGCGGCAACCGCTCTAAGATGGGCCATCCGACCGCAGCCCTGGCACCAGACCACGGAGAACACCATGACGAGACAACGTTCGGCCCTGGACCTCCTGTCGCAGTACGCGGCCTACCACCGCGACCGCCGCAACATCACCACCCATTTCTTCGGCATCCCGCTGATCGTGTTCGCCGTCAGCGTGCTGCTCGCCAAACCGGCCTTCACGCTCGGCAACCTCGCCCTCACCCCCGCCTGGATCGCCTGGGGCCTCGCCACCATCTGGTATCTGACGCGCGGCAACCTCGCCCTCGGCCTCGCGGTCAGCCTCGCCAACGGCGTGCTGACCGTCCTCGCGCAACAGGTCTCCGGCGGCAGCCTCGCCAGCTGGCTGGGCTGGGGCCTCGGCAGCTTCATCGCCGGCTGGGTCATCCAGTTCATCGGGCACTACTACGAAGGGCGCAAACCGGCCTTCGTCGACGACCTCGTCGGCCTGCTGGTCGGCCCGATGTTCGTCACGGCCGAGATCATGTTCGCGCTGGGCTGGGGCCGGCCGCTGCTGGCCGAGATCGAGCGCCGGGTCGGCCCGACCGTGCTGCGCGACCTCGCCCACCCCGCTGCCTGATTCGTGACCCTCCGCCAGGTTCGGCGCGCCGCGCTGGCGCTGGCGGCTCTGCTGGTCCTGGCCATCGCCTTCCTGGTGGTCCAGGCGCAGCGCCATCCTTCCCTCGATGAGTTCCGGTCACTGACGCTGCCGCCGGCTCCCGCCGGCTCGGCCGTCACGGTGCGCTTCGCCGGTGTCGCGACACTGCTGTTCGACGACGGCGAGACCGCCTGGATGACCGACGGCTTCTTCTCGCGGCCCGGCATGCGCCCCACCTTCTTCGGACGCATCGGGCCCGACGCCGCGGCCATCGACAGCGCACTGAAGCGCCTGGGCGTCAACAAACTCGCGGCCGTGGTGCCGGTGCATTCCCATTACGACCACGCGATGGATTCGCCCACCGTCGCGCTGCGCACCGGCGCCGTGCTGGTCGRCTCGAACTCGACGATGCAGATCGGCTTCGGCGCCGGGTTGCCGCCGGCCCAGTTGCGCGAGGTGCAGCCGGGTGACAGCGTCACGCTCGGCAAGTTCAGGCTGACCTTCATCGCGTCACGCCACAGCCCGACGCCGTGGAGCGATGGCGTGTCGGTGGAGAACATCGCGGCGCCCGTCGTCCCGCCGACGCGCGCACCGGCCTGGCGCGAGGGCCAGGTATGGAGCATCGTCGTCGAGCACGCCTCGGGCGGCCGCTGGTTGATCGAAGGCAGCGCCGGCTTCATCCCCGGCGCCCTGGCCGGCCGCCAGGTCGACACCGTGTTCCTCGGCGTCGGCACGCTCGGCCGCAAGGACGACGCCTACCGCAGCGCCTACTGGCACGAGACGGTGCAGCTGACCGGCGCCAGACGCGTCGTGCCGATCCACTGGGACGACTTCTGGCAGCCGCTCGACCGGCCGCTGCAGGCGATGCCGCTGCTGTTCGACGATTTCGGCGTGACGATGGCCGACCTGTCGCGGCGGGCAAAGCAGGACGGCGTCGAGCTGCGCCTGCCACCGCTGTTCACGCCCTTCGCGCCCTAGCAGCGCGCTTTGAGGTCACAGCTTGTGACCTCAAGCGCCTGCTCAATCCGCCCAGGTGACCACGCCACTCCACGCCGTCACCAGCACCACGATGCCGAACACGATGCGGTACCAGGCGAACGGCACGAAGGTGTGCGTGGAGATGTAGCGCAGCAACCAGCGCACGCAGAAGAACGCCGAGATGAAGGCGGCCACCATGCCGACCACCCACATGCCCAGGTCGTCGATCGACAGCAGCGCGCGCTCCTTGTAGAGCGAGTACACCGACGCGACGCCGAGCGTCGGGATCGCGAGGTAGAAGGTGAACTCGGTCGCCACCTGCCGCGACAGGCCGAACAGCATGCCGCCGATGATGGTGGCGCCCGAACGGCTCGTGCCCGGGATCAACGCGAAGGCCTGCGCAATGCCGACCTTCAGCGCATCCAGCGGTGTCAGGTCGTCGACCGAATGCACCCGCACGCTGTGCTGGCGCCGCTCGGCCCACAGGATGACCAGGCCGCCGACGATGAAGGTGGTCGCCACCGTCGGCGCGTTGAACAGGTTCGCCTTCAGCATCTTGCCGAACAGCAGGCCCAGCACCGCCAGCGGCAGGAACGCGATGCCGACGTTCAACAGCAGCCGGCGTGCCTTCGGGTCGCTCCCCAGCCCGCCCAGCACGCCGCCGATGCGACCGCGGAATTCCCACACCACGGCCAGGATCGCCGCGGACTGGATCACGATCTCGAACAGCTTGCCGCGCGCATCGTTGAAGTGCATCAACGACCCCGCCAGGATCAGGTGCCCCGTGCTCGACACCGGCAGGAACTCCGTCAGGCCCTCGACGACGCCCATCACCGCCGCCTTCAACAACAGTACGAAGTCCACGCGCATTCCCCGGCAAAAATGAGCGCCGATGATAGCGGCCACCCACGGCTGCCCAGGCCCGTGAACAAGGGGTTACCCCGATGCCGCCCTCGCCCCCGGCTTGACCCCCACCACCCCACACCTTACATTACTGACCAGTCAGTCAGTACCAGTCCATGAGTACCCCCCACCCCCTCCCCGCCCGCCAGCGCCGCAAGGAAGCCCGTCCGCAGGAACTGCTGGACGCGGCTTTGGCGCTCTTTTCTGAAAAGGGTTTCTCCGCGACCCGGTCGGAAGAGGTCGCGGCGGCGGCCGGGGTGTCCAAGGGCACGCTCTATCTCTATTACCCGAGCAAGGAAGAGCTGCTGAAGGCGGTGATCCGCGACCGCGTGTCGACCGAGATCCAGAGCGGCGTCGACGAGGTGCGCGCCTTCGCCGGCAGCAACGCCCAGGTGCTGCGCGAGGTGCTGCCGCGCTGGTGGCTGCGCATCTTCGAGAGCCCGGCCTCCGCCGTCTTCAAGCTGATCGTCACCGAGGTGCGCAACTTTCCCGACATCGCCGAGTACTACCGCGAGCAGGTCGTCGAGCCCGGCTCGCAGCTGGTCGGCGCCATCGTGCAGCGCGGCATCGACGCCGGCGAATTCCACCCGGTCAACGTCGAGTTCACCGTGCACTCGCTGATACTGCCGATGATCATGCTGTGCATGCACAAGCACTCGCTGGGCGCCTGCGCGCCGGTGCCGTCGCTGATGACTCCCCACGATTTCGTCTACCAGCACATGGACACCGTCACCCGCGGCATCGAGCGCCACCCGGCACCGGTCATGCCATGAAGCGCTGGATGAAGTGGGCGGTCCCCGTCGTCGTCGTCGCGCTGATCGGCGGCTTCGTGATGCGCGCGCTCAGCGCCCGCAAGCAGGAGCAGGCCCTGCTCGGCACCACCAAGGCACCGGCGGCGCTGGAGCTCGCGCCCGGCGACCTGCTCGTGCTGCGCCCGCAATCGTTCGCCCGCACGCTCGCGGTGTCGGGCGGCCTGAAGGCGGTCAACAGCGCGGTGGTGCGCGCCAAGGTCGCGGCCGAGGTCAAGTCGCTGACGGTGCGCGAAGGCGACAGCGTCAAGGCCGGCCAGGTGATCGGCCAGCTCGAGACCACCGAGGTCGAGCTGCGCCTGCGCCAGGCCGAGCAGAACGCCGCGTCGGCGCGCGGCCAGCTCGACATCGCCCGCCGCACGCTGGAGAACAACAAGGCGCTCGTCGCGCAGGGTTTCATCTCGGCCACCGGGCTGGAGACCTCGGTGTCGAACGAGGCCTCGGCCCAGGCCACCTACGGCGCCGCGGTCGCCGCGGTCGACCTGGCCCGCAAGTCGCGCAGCGATGCGCAGCTGGTCGCGCCGATCAACGGCATCGTCTCGGTGCGTGCGGTGCAGCCGGGCGAGCGCGTTGCGATCGACGCCAAGCTGGTCGAGGTGGTCGACCTGTCGCGCATCGAGCTCGAGGCCGCGATCGCCCCCGAAGACGTCGGCACGGTGCAGGTCGGCCAGGCGGCCACGCTGCAGGTCGACGGGCTCGCCGCGCCCGCGCAAGCGAAGGTGGTGCGCATCAACCCGAGCACGCAGTCGGGCACGCGCGCGGTGATGGTCTACCTCGAACTGCAGCCGCAGCCCGGCTTGCGCCAGGGCCTGTTCGCGCGCGGCGCGATCGAGATGGAACGCAAGACCGCGCTGGTCGTGCCGGCCAATGCCGTGCGCGTCGAGCAGGCCCGGCCCTATGTGCTGGCGGTGGTCGACGGCAAGGTGGTGCAGCGCCCGGTGACGCTGGGCGCCCGCGGCAGCGTCGCCGGCAGCCTGGAGCGCGACGGCCAGGTCGAGCTGCTGCAAGGCGCCGGCGGAGGCATGACGCTGTTGCGCGGCACCGTCGGCCCGGTGCGCGAAGGCACGGCCGTGCGCGTCACCAGCGCGGCCTCGGCCCCCTGACCGGCCCTGCCCCACCATGTGGTTCACCCGCGTCTCGATCGGCAACCCGGTGATGGCCACGATGGTCATGCTGGCCTTCGTCGTGCTCGGGCTGTTCAGCTACCAGCGCCTGGCGGTCGACCAGTTCCCGAACATCGATTTCCCGACCGTCGTCGTGCAGATGGACTACCCGGGCGCCTCGCCCGAGATCGTCGAGAGCGAGGTCACGAAGAAGATCGAGGAGGCGGTCAACACCGTCGCCGGCATCAACTCGCTGTACTCGCGCTCGTATGAAGGCACGGCCGTCGTGATCGTCGAGTTCAACCTCAATGTCGACGGGCGCAAGGCGGCCGACGATGTGCGCGAGAAGGTCGCGCTGATCCGCCCCAACCTGCGCGACGAGGTGAAGGAGCCGCGCATCTCGCGCTTCGACCCGGCCAGCCAGCCGATCTTCAACGTCGCAGTGCTCTCCACCGACGGCCAGCGCTCGCCGCAGGAGCTCACCACCTGGGCCACCCAGGTGCTGCAGAAGCGGCTCGAGAACGTGCGCGGCGTCGGTGCGGTCAGCGTGATCGGCGGCGTCGAGCGCGAGATCAACGTCTACGTGCGGCCGGCCGCGCTCGATGCGCTGGGCTTCAGCGTCGACCAGGTCGTCGCCGCGGTGAAGAGCGAGAA
>NZ_JBFUGW010000175.1:0-13323 GCF_056402735.1 Rhizobacter sp. P3_C12 | reverse complement strand
AAGCCACTCTGGGCGATGCCGAGCTTCTGCAAGCGGTAGTGTGCTTTGTCGGTGCAACCTGCAATGTGGAAGTGCACTCCCTTTCTGTGCGGTCAGGCGGAGCAACCAACGGTGTTCGCTGGCTGGTGGAACAGGTCGAGATCGGGCAATCGGTGAGGTTGACCTACACGGAATAGCCCCTCGCGGCACCGAAGTGCTCAAACACCGAGCGTCCGCTTGCGGGCGTTGAATGCAATCGCGCCACCGACTGCAATGGGTCGATTGTGTGAGTTCGCGGCGCGCGAGAGCGGCCATTCGGCGCGTGCCAGCACCGCTGCGGGTGGTCCCGTTAGGCGCGTGTCTGAGCGACTAAACCARCCCATGGCGGCGACTCGTCGCGAGGAGCGAGAAGGTCGCCTTTCGGTCAGAGCCGTCGTTCGGCGTCCGGGCCTGATTGACCGCAATCAGCCTGAAGCAGTCAAGCGCTCACCAGGGCAATCTCATCGAGTCTGGTCGTGTAGCGCGGCGTGCGTCGTTCTTGCTTGCCAAGGGACGCAAGCGTTCCACGTCTCTGCTGAGTGCTGGCAACGCGAACAGCCCCTTTGCCGAATCGATGATTCAGTGCATCCAACGTGCCCATCAACTGATGCCGGTCTCGCCCAAGGGCAGCCTGCGCAGTGGGTTCGTCAGCAGCAAAGAGATAAAGCTMACCTTGTCGGTCACCTCCTGCATGTAGATCCATCAGCATGACGCCGGCCTTCACGTAGTTGAAGCCCGGYCGGTACATCCGCTGCAGCGCACGCGTCGCCGTTGCGACCAGCTCGCGGGTGTCGGTGGTCGGCCTCACCATCGGCACAGTCATGCTCGGGCTGTGCTGGCAATCCTGCTTTCGATATGGGCTCGTCGTGATGAAGACGTGAACCGCTCCAGCCGCACTGCCCTGCTGCCGCAGCTTCTCTGCCACGCGTGATGCGAAGTCGCTGACGACCTGCTCCAGCTCTGCCAGTTCGGTCACGGCGCTCCCGAACGATCGCGAGCACATGATCTGCTGGCGACCTGCCTGCGTGTCGTCAAGGTCAAGGCACGAGGTGCCCCGCAGCTCGAGAAGCGTCTTCTCCAGCACCACGCTGAACTGGCTGCGCAGTGCCGTGATGTCCGCGTTGACCAGATCGCGCACCGTGTGAATGCCGGCCTCTGTCAGCCGCGCTTCGATGCGTCGGCCGATGCCCCACACGCACCCCACCTCCGTTGCACCCATCACAGCATCCAGCTCAGCACGAGACATCAGGCCGAAGTTGCACACCTGCGAGAGTGCCGCCGGATACGAGCCCGACTTGCGGTCAGCCGTCTTCGCGACATGGTTGGCCAGTTTCGCAAGGGTCTTGGTCGGCCCGAAGCCCACGCTCGTCGGCAGCCCGGTCCACTGCAGCACGGTGCTGCGGATGTCGCGGCCGATCTCCACCAGGTCGCCTCGCACACCGTCGAAATCGAGGAAGCACTCGTCGATGCTGTAGATCTGCTGCCGCGGCGCGTACTGCCCGACGATCGACATCATGCGACTCGACATGTCGCCGTACAGCTCGAAGTTGGCGGACAGGGCGATCAACCCCGCCTCGCGCTCCAGATGCCGCACCTGGAACCAGGGTTGCGCCATCTGCACGCCCAGATCCTTGGCCTCGTTGCTGYGCGCGATGCAAGCGCCGTCATTGCTCGACAGCACGACGACCGGCCGGCCGTTGAGCGAGGGTTTGAACACCCGCTCGCAGCTCACGTACATGTTGTTGACGTCGACCAGCGCAAACATGGCGCCGCCTCAAACGGGCATCGCCTTGATGGCGTTGGTCACCACGCCCCAGACCTGCAGCTCCTGGGCGGCACGCGGCACGACATCGGCGCAGCGCGGGTCGGTCGCCACCAAGCGCAGCAACGATCCCTGCATCACCAGCCGCCGGCACATGAACTCGTCGTCCACGACGGCGATCACGATGTGGCCGCTGGCGGGCCGCACCGAGCGGTCAACGAGCACGATGTCGCCATCATCGATGCCAGCCTCTCGCATCGCACTGCCGCTCACGCGCATCAGGAAGGTGGCGAGTGGGTTCCTGATCAAGACGTCATTCAGATCCAGGCGCCCGACGCCCGAATCCTGAGACGGCGAGCCGAATCCGATGGCCACGCTGGCGCGCGGCACCACCGCTGGCCCGGGCGAATCCCGGCCGACGCGTGTGACACCATCGCGAGGCAGCCGACTACTGTTCATTCATACAGTATATTGCAGCAACCAGGAGAGCGTCCCATGGAGATAAGGTTTCCGATCGAGCAGCTGTTCAGCCGCATCACCTCCGAAGTGGAGCTGCAATCCTTCGTCGAGCGGTTTCGCCTGAAGCCATTGAGGGCCAGCGTCCCTTCGCGGAAGTACGTCGCCGAATGGACAGGCACGGTCGATGGCAAGGCCGTCTTCTCGCGGCATCGACGTCTCGCATCCGCAGCCTCTCCAGGGTCCGCTTGCTTGAACGCCCTCAGCCTGAGCATCAGCGCGCCGGACGGCACGCATCTGTGCAGCGCCGAGGTCCAGTTCGACTGAGCAAGGCCGGGGCGGAACATGCTGGGTCGTCGGCAAATCTTCCCGGGGTTGTCCGCAGGGGCACCGCTTGCCGGGCGCCCGGCGTGCTCCTACGCTGCGGCAGCGCTCGCAACAGGGGCGCGTCCAACAGAACAGGGAGCACACGATGAAGGCCTTGAGATTCTTCGCCGCGGTTGCCGCGGGCGTGATCCTGCACACGGYCGCATCGGCCGATGGCGGCTCGGCCAGCCTGACGCTGGATCCGATCACGACGCTGAGCGGCAGTGCCACGACGCGGACCACCGGCTCGGTTGGCTACTGGCTGACCGGCAACACGTTTGAAGGCTCCGCGGTGGTCGTCCATGACGAACTGGGCCCGCAAGAGAGCTGGGGCTACCAGCCGTACAACTCGGCGACCCTCGATCCGGCGGCGTCGGCTGGCGGCCCATTCGGGCAGTACGAGGTGAGCCTGACGCAAACGGACGCAGGCTATCCGATGCTGGCAGAGGCGCACATCGGCGCCAACACCTTGAGCGCCGCGTGGCAGCGGTCCTCGCTGCAGCAGGATTACGCCATGGCGTCCGTCTACTGGAATCGCTACTTCGTGCTGGACCCGTTTGCGTCGATCACGTTCTCCGCCAGCGCCAGCTATGGCAATCCGGCCGGTGCCACCGTGGCCGGGTTCGGCGAGCAAGAGGGCGATCGCATGCCGCTCGTTCACCAGGCATCCCTCGGCTTGTACGTTCCAGGCACCTACGGGGGCGGTGCGACCCTGGCGCTGCAGACCCTGAACGTCGACCCGACCGGCCCGTCCGATGTCTACCTCGGCCGGTGGGCTGACGATCGCGACTTCTCGTACAGCTACGACTCGTTCGGCCACCTGTCGCTGACAGTGCACAACCTCTCTGCCGACCCGCTGTTCGCCAACTTCCTCGCCCAGGTCAGCGCAGTGGCCAGCCCGGTCCCGGAACCGGCGGCCTGGATGACGATGCTGGCCGGGTTGATGGCGCTGGTTGCCGCCGCGCGGCGATCGCGAACGAGGTTCGGGACGTGCGCCGCGTGAGCAGGCCGGGCGCAGCGGTTCAGAGTTGCGCCAGGCCGCCGTCGACGGCGACCTCGCTGGCGGTCATGAAGCTGCTGTCCGACGACGCGAGAAAGGCAGCCACCGCCCCGATCTCCGCCGGATCGGCCATGCGCTGGAGCGGCGTCATCGCGGCGTAGACCTTCTGGCCTTCCTCGCCAAGCGCTTGCTTCGCGAGTTCGGTCGCCGTCGCCCCGGGCGACAGCACGTTCACCCGGATGCCGGTGCCCTTCAGGTCCTCCGCCCAGGTCCGCGCCAGGTTGCGCACTGCCGCCTTGCTCGCGCTGTAGGCGCTCATGCCCGGGGCGCCCGTGGTGCCGGCGCTCGATCCGGTCAGGATGATCGAGCCGCCCTCGCCCATCAGCGGCAACGCCTTCTGCACCGTGAAGATCGTGCCCTTCACATTGGTGTCGAAGGTTTCGTCGATGTGCTCGGCGGTGATCTTGCCGAGCCGAGCCTGGCTTCCCGCCCCGGCATTGGCGAGCACGATGTCGAGGGTTCCGCGCTCGGCCTTCACTGCCGCGTAGAGTCGGTCGAGGTCGGCCTCATCCGAGACCGAGCCCCTCACCCCGCGGGCATTGGGTCCGAGCTTCGCCACAGCGGCGGCTAGCGATTCTTGTCGGCGGGCGTAGATGAAGACGAAGGCGCCTTCCTCGATGAAGCGCTTTGCTGCGGCGAAGCCGATGCCGGTCGCGCCGCCGGTGATCACGGCGGTCTTTCCATTCAGTCTGGTCATGTCATGAATCCTTGGTTGCGTTGCAGGAAGCTGGAGAAATGCTTGCCTGAGAACAACTATGGAGTTCTGATAACCTAAGGACAAGTATGCACTTTTTGGTAAGTACCTAAAAATGACGACGCCCCCTGAAATCTGCGATACCGGCTGCGGGCTCAACGCGACGCTCCGCGTCATCTCGGGCAAGTGGAAACCGCTGATCCTGTTTTTCCTGCGCGACGGCCCGAAGCGCTACGGCGAGCTCAAGCGCCTGACCCAAGGCGTCAGCGACAAGGTGCTGATCCAGCAATTGAAGGATCTGGAGGCTGATTGCGTGCTGGCGCGCAACGACTACAAGGAGGTGCYGCCGCGTGTGGACTACACGCTGACCCCGCTCGGTCGCAGCCTGGCCGATGCGATCGTCCCGCTGTGCACGTGGGGAACCAGGAACGCGGCGGAGATGGCAAGCATCTTCGCCAAGCGCGACGCTTTGCCCTAGCGGGATGGGGTGGCTGCGCGACGGAGGTCCGGGCAGCCGTCGATGGTAAGGTGCGCGCCTTGGCCGAAAGGCCCCCAGCGCCGCCATCTCGATCGTGAACGATTCCGCCGCCCCTCTCCCGAGCCACACGCCCATGATGCATCGGGGCGTTCTCCTCTAGAGCGCGGCCTTCGGAGGCCGGAATCTACGCAGTTCGCTACGCTGGCCGCTGATGCGTTCGAGATCCACAAGCTTGCGTTCACTGAGGCCTTCCGACCGACTGCTGTGCAGCGGTTGCCGTCGGTCGGCCGGGAACTCCGAATGTCCGCTCTCCGTGGCAATGCTGGCGTCACGGCTGCACGCTTACACCGTACTGCAGCAAGGGCACGCCGAGTGCTGAAGCCGTGGGCTCGGCAATTCCGAAGCCCAATCTCAGCAATAGGCGGATGGTGCTGGTGCTCCTGACGCCGTATCGTGGCCCCCGGTTCGGTCGACCGGAGCCCTGCCATGAAAGCTCACGAATCCCTGCCTGAAGCCGCCCAATCTAGGCCCGCCGCAGCCGAGGTGGCGTCGCGACAGGCCACACCCAGCTTTGGCTCGGCGTCGACCGGTGCCGCGGCGCTGCAGGCGCGCATCGACCAGTCGCCGAGCATGCTGGCGCAGCGCAAGGCCCTGGAATCGACCTTCGGCGGGGCCTACCAGCGTCAGACCGAGCCCTTGGCCGATCAGATGCCGACAGGTGGAATGGCGCCCTCGGTCGCCCAGCGCCTCGGCGAAGCGGCTGACACGCCTGAGCCCGCCGCCGCGCCGCCGGTAAGCCAGGGCGGGATGCCGCACCAACTTCAGGTGGGCATCGAGGCGCTGTCGGGCATGTCCATGGCCGACGTGCGCGTGCACCGCAACTCCGACAAGCCGGCCCAGCTGAACGCCCTGGCCTACGCGCAGGGCAATGACATCCACCTCGGGCCGGGACAGGACCGACACTTGGCGCACGAGGCCTGGCACGTGGTGCAACAGCGCCAGGGCCGTGTGCGACCCACCCTCCAGGCCCAGGGCGCCCCCATCAACGACGACCCGGCGCTGGAGCAAGAGGCAGACGTGATGGGCCAGCGAGCCCTGAGCACCAACGGCGTTGCGCCAGCCCAGAGGGTCTCGGCCGTCGGCGGCTCGGCCGGGCAGCCGATCCAGCGGCTCATCGGCTTCGAGTTCGAGACCGGGTGGGTGCTCAAGGCGCCGGCCAATGCGATCGGTATGCACACCAAGGTGATCGAGGGCCTGCGTTGGAGTGTCGTGCCCGATCGTCTCGAATACACGGCCGAGGAGCTTGACGAGATGGGCATCGGGCAAGGCCGCGCCCACGTTGGCAGCGGCGCCTTGGAGTTCGTGACCGAGGCCTTCGACGAGGGTGACATCGGGCCGGGCGGACGGTTGGAGGCGGCGCTGCTGCAGATCGAGCAGGTCGGCAACGCCCTCAACTCAGCATCGCGCGGCATATTCGGCACGGCCATCGACACGCCCATCAATCAGGTTGTCGGCAAGAACGGCATTGCATGGGGGCAAAACCTCCAAGTGCCTCCTCCGCAGCCCGGCGGCCAACTGGGCGACGCGGCGCACCGGCTTGCCATCGAGCGGGCCTACGCCAAGCGCGACAACATCCTGGTGCGGCGGATCGGTGCGCTCGCCAGCGCGCCTCAGATGACCGGCGGCATCAAGCTGGAGCAACTGATCCACCTACTTGATCGCATGAGCCAGCCGCAAGGCGGCCTGGCGCTGGGCGGGCAGACGCACCCGGGCAGCGCGCTGATGGAGAACAGCCCGGCGGCGGAGATCACCATCCTGTCCACTTGTGTGGCACGCGCGCGGCTGGTGGGGCAGGCGCGCGTGGCCGATGGCAGCGTGGCGGGTGGCAACCAGGCGGCCTACGAGGGCGCCATGGCCGAGTTGGGGTCCTATGTGCGGCTGGCGAGTGCCTATGGCAACAACATCGCCTATGACAAGGGCATCGCCCCGTTGCTGGCTCGCACCAACTTCGGGCAACTGCCCGGGTGGCTGCGTGGCGTGCCGGGATTCATCGAAGACGTCTTGTTCACATCCGACCGCTGGCCGGGCGCATTGAACAGTGCGGCCCTGGTTGGGGCCGGTAACACCAAGCTCTTTGTCAAGGCGGGCTTGCACGACGCCGTGACATCGCGTGGCTGGCTCAACAGCATTCAAGGCGGACAGGACCCGCTCACCTGGGGGCAGGACCGGACCAAGGCGAGCTGGAACCCGCAGCAGGTGGGTCAGGCGGGCAATCAGGCCCTGGGCCACGTCTACGAGTTCAGGCGCATGGTGAACCCGCTACCCTTCAACCAGTGGCGGACTTATGCGATGGGCATGGCCGACCTGGTGGTGCGGGCCAACCAGGGCAACCTGCAATAGCAGCGCCCAGCCTGCTCAGTGAGCGTCGAACTCGGCCACGCTGAAGCCTCTCCAGCTCGACCCAAAGAGACTGGCAATCCTTCCGATTCATCAGGTCGTAGCCATTCGACCACGTCTGCCCCGCCACTGTGGCCTTCACCCACTCGGCCAGCACTGAGCAGGTCCAAGGCGCTGCGCGACGAAGGTCTGCTTTCGTTCCAGGCAGTCGTTCGTCGTCTGAATCCGACCGACCGCAACCAGCCTGAAGCAGTCATCGGCAGCCGCGGAGCCGCTGCGAAACGGAAGCGATACGCCGGGCGGAATCGGAAGACCTCCCTCGACGTCATCGCTCTGTCATGTTCGGATCTCACGATTCACCCTCTGAGTTTCATTTGTGCCGGGGCTGGACAATGGCAGAACTCGATCGACGCGGCACCGCGCCAACCGCATTAGGCAATGGTGATCTTGACCTGATGCCCGTCGCGCAGTACGTCCGTATGTCTACTGAGCACCAGCGGTACTCGCGTGAGAACCAGTCTCGAGTGATCTCCGAGTACGCGCTGCGAAACGGCATGGATGTAGTGCGCACGTATGCGGACCTCGGAAAGAGCGGCCTTGAATTGAAGGGCCGTACGGCCATGCAGCGCTTGCTGCTGGATGTCGGGCAGCCTCTCGTTCCATTCCGCGCCGTCCTGGTCTACGACGTCAGTCGATGGGGGAGATTCCAGGACCCAGATGAGGCTGCAGCCTGCGAGCTGACGTGCAAGCGCCGCGGCATTCGGGTCATCTACTGCGCCGAACAGTTCGCGAACGACGGCTCGATATCATCCTCGGTGCTCATCGGGCTCAAACGCAGCATGGCTGCGGAGTTCAGCCGGGAGCTTTCAGTTCGAGTGTTTGCAGGCGCCTGCAACATCGCCAAGCAGGGCTACGCGCAAGGCGGCGTAGCGTGCTTTGGGCTTCGCCGCGTCGTCGTCGACGAGTCCGGTCGAGTGAGAGACACCCTTGCATTCGGCGAGCGCAAGGGCATTCAGTCGCACCGCGTTTCACTTTCGCCTGGACCCAAGGCCGAAGTCGAGGCCGTTCGGCTCGTTTTTCAGCTTTTCATCGACAAGCGCCGTACACGATCGGAGATTGCCGAGCTCCTGAACGCTCGCGGTATTCCCTGGGTTGGTGGTCACCCCTGGAGGATGGAAGCCGTCCACGCTGTCCTGACGAACGAGCGTTACGCAGGCACCGCCATCTACAACCGTAAGTCGGGCAAGCTCAAAGCTCCGGTGAGGGAGAACACCCGGGACCTTTGGATTCGCAAGGAGGGCGCCTACGAATCGATCATCCCGATGCCGCGCTTCCTGCGGGCCCAGCAGATGATTCGAGATGCGGCGAAGCGGCTCGACAGGAATGACATGCTGCGTGGCGCGGCGCAACTGCTTGCTCGGCACGGTCAACTATCCGCGGACATCCTTGCTAGGAGCAAAGACGTCCCGTCCGTATCCTCGTATCTCCGGATTTTTGGAAGTCTGACCAAGCTCTATGCGCTGGTCGGCTACGACCTGAAGCAGAACCGTGGATTCGAACAGGTCAATCGCTCACTCCGGGAGCGCAGCCAACTGATCGTGGCTGAGGTGCAGGCTGGCATTCTCGCAAGCGGCAGTTCTTGCACACTCGACCCAGAGACTAGGTGGCTCACCGTCAACGGCGAGTTGACCGTGCAGATCATCGTGGCGCCAAACCGAGGCAACGCGCGCGGCTACTACCAGTGGCGTGTCCACATGCCTTCAGTGCCTCCCGACATCGTTGTCCTTGTCCGGATGGACTTCGACAACGCTGGTGTGCATGACTACTACCTGCTTCCTTCGATGGACAAGCATGCGTCGAGACTGCCGCGCATGGAGAGAAACGGACGCACCCTGGATGTGTACCGCACGAGAACGCTGGCCCCCCTTTACGCGCTCACGGCACGAGCGCCTCTCTCGGAGCAGCCTCAATGAAGGCAGTCGAGAGGACTCAGAGGATTGAACCTTCGGCGACCCAAGTCGACAGTTCACGCAGTAAGCGGATGAATCACCGTGCTCCGGAGCCAAGCATGCACGGTGGTCAGCATCCACAGGACCAGGCGCTGGTCGAGAGCTATCAGCAGCAGACGCAAGAGCATCGCCTACTTCAGCGAAAGGCGGACCGTGCACAGGCTGCGCTGAAGGCGTCTCAGAAGATCTTCAAGGAGCTGTTCGCCGATCCGGAGTTCGTCTCGCTCTTGAGAAGCGAGGGCAAAGGCACAGCGCCGCGCTACTTGGCCAATGGTGGATCCGATGTGGGGATGGGTCAATGATCGCGGTCGACACCTCCGCCAAACTGGCTTCCAGCGGCACCTACTTGGAACTCGAGCTCGATCAGCTTCATAGCAACAAGGCGCTGCCGCAGTCGATCCTCAGCAGCGCAAAATACCGACAGATACTTGGGTCGATTCGTGCGGTCGGCCTGCTGGATCCGCTGGTCGTTGTTCCCCGATCGCAGGACGAAGGCGGGGGCTACTCAGTCCTCGACGGATTGCTGCGCAAGGCGGCACTGGTAGAGGTCGATTTCAACAGGGCGCTGTGCCGGATCCTGACGGACTGCGAGGCCCTCACCTACAACCGCCAAGTCAACCGGCTCTCGGCTGTCCAAGAGCATCGACTGATCACTCGAGCTGCAGATGGAGGCGCTTCGAAGGTAATCCTGTCCCGGGCCCTCGGCATCTCAGTCGAATCCATCCGAGACAGACTTCGAATGCTCGATGGGATCTGTCCCGAAGCCGTCCAACTTCTGGCGGACAAGCCGGCCACCAGGGGGCTGTTCCAGGCGCTGCAGCGTATGAAGCCGTCTCGGCAGATCGATGTGGCTCAGGCGATGATCGATCTCCGAAACTACTCGGTGAAGTTCTCGTTGGTGATGTTGCACGCCACGCAGGCTGAGTTGCTGACGGAAGATGCCCAGGCTCGCAGGCAGGCGAACAGCTCATCGGAAGCTCGACATCTTCTTCAGCGAGAGATGGCGACGGTTCAATCGGACGCGAAGAGACTGGAAGTGGAGTACGGGCCCAACTGCCTGCAGCTCGTCGTGGTGAAGGCCTACATCCGCTCGCTCTTGGGGAACGCCAAGATCGTCGGTTGGCTCGCACGCAATCGAGGGAACTACCTACGTGAGCTGCAGCTGATCTCAGAAATTGAGGTGCTCGATCCGGCAACTTGACGATCGCCCAGAAGAGCCTTCGCGGCCGCAATACGGGCGTGATCGCCTTGCCTGGCCAGCCTGACAGTTCCGAAGCGCCTGACCAGCAAGTCAACCCTCCGGGAAGTCAGTGGGGCTTGTCTCCAGGGAACGACTGCATCAGATCGACCAGCCACAACCTCGTCATGCCCACGGCCTTGAGCTGAGGACCTGCGTTAGGGTTCTCAGTGAAGGCATCTCGAAGCAGATCCAGCTCAGCGACCGCCTCACGGCGGAATGCATCCTTGTCCGGCAACAGCTTCACGAGCGCGGCGATCATGGCCATCGCACAGAGCACTTCGCCCTGCAGGTAGCTTGCTGTCTCGTTGGGCTTCACTTCGTCGCTCATTCACTCACCTCGCAAACGGCCGAGAGAGCATCGATTGAATCTCGTGAAGTGCGCCTGTGCAAGAGAGCTTTCGCGAGCATGGAGCGGTCCATGTATCTCGCCCTCCTGCAGCTGATCCGCAGTAGAGTGACCTCTCGACGGGTATTTCCAACCTGTGCTGCGCTTGCACATGTATTCGGAGGCACGCATGTCTAGTCCAATCTCAAGATCTGCCTGGGTTGATCGCGTTTTCACGAAGCTGAGCAAGCTTGATCCGACGGCAACGATGGTCGAACTGCAGCAGGTGGCCGCGCGCTCCTACGAGGCGGAGCCTGGTGAACCACCTGAGGTCTGGGCTGAAAACTACTACCTGAGCACGCACCAAGCCGACCAACGCCACTGGCGGCGGACGTTCTGGGAGAGGGCGTTGGCGATTGAGCCCAGGCTGAGTCTGAGGGAGTTGTGGGACCTCGCAGATTACTCGTGGCGCGAGTACCCCACTCATCGTCGTTCAGCACTTGTCGCGGCCAATCACGCACTCGGCATAGAGATCGACTGTACGGTGCAGATCGGCGAACTAGCCGGCTCGGGATGAGCGCTCGACGCGTTGCGTGGCAGGGCGCGACCTTCTACTGCGAGCTGACGCACCCTCAATCTGCACTGCAGCGGATTGAGTGACTGGCGTAGACCCCGTGCGACAGACAGGTCGCTTGCGCTTCGTCGGCTCGTTGGAAGGCTCGATGCTGTGTGTAGTAGGCGGCCGCCCTGCCCAACGCCAAGGTCTGCGCCACAGTGGCTGCAGTCGGTCGCTTCGAGCTATCGACCGGTCGCTTGCTGCCTCAATGCGTACGCTAAACGCGCCGGAGGTAGCCAGACGATCGGTCAAGCGACGCGGCACCCAACGCCGCTCGTCAACGCGCCGTGCCCCAGCGGAGCGCGGTGGGGTTGAATGTCCGCTACGCGCCTGCGCGAACTGGAGCTATCGACCCTGAGCGGCCATTTGAAATGCCAGATTCGATGCCGCCAAGCAGCCGCTCGATACTTGGTCTTGCGCCCGCCTGTAGTGCGCCAGACGCTACGCCCGCTGCACATGGAGCCGCTGTCTTATCGCATGCACCGCGGCAAGGCAGTCATTCTCTGAGAAGACCGGCAGAAAGATGGACTGCCCGCCTAGGTGTAGGCCATTTGTCTTGATCGTGAGGCCAGGCTCTTCACCACGGCTCGCCAGGTTGGCAAAAGCTTCTTCGATTTGATGCCATGCATATCGCGAAACGCGCCCGTCGGAGCCCGGCGAATGAACGTACTCAACTCCGCCCTCATCAATCACCAAGTAGGTCAAGTATGCGGTGGTCGGAGCCGTCTTGAAGAGCCACGCATACAGCAGGACGCCAACGACCGTAGCGAGTAGAGGCCACAACATCGCGTGAGTCAGCGACATCACGACACCTCCGATGACCAGCACGACGGCGCCGGAGTACGTCGCGGTCCGTAGCGCATCTCCTGGCGTTCGTGGCACCTGTAGTTCAAGCCGCTGCACGTCCGAAAACCTCCACTCGATCCCGTTTCCCCAGGACCTCGCCCCGCGATGCCCGTTAGAGCTGATGTCTACAGCTTACAGGCAATGGCCGACCCGAAGCTGTTGTCGCGCGAGTCGAATTCGAAGCCCAAAAGCAGTCGCTCACCGCCACATGTCAAGCTGCGTGCTCTCGACCGGTTAACTACCCAAGGCTGGAGGCTGATGCACCGCAGTGCCTGCAAACTTTGCTGGGATTGAGGCTCCAGCGCGGAGGCAACGAATTCTCAAAATCTTCCGCCCCAAAGGGACGGCCACAAGCTGGGCATGGCGTGTAGATGGCGTACAGGGAAGTCGTCACCCCGATCGCAGACACAACCATAAAGGCGATGAAAAATGCCAAACCGCTTTGCCCCACCATACCGATCAAAAGCACTAGCGGGAGGAGCCACGGCGTAAGGCGCGAAACGCGCTGCCTCCGCCGCAATCTGGCCCACTTTGTTTGCATCGGATCCATTTGATTCCGCAGCGTTGGTTTGAAACGAACTCACTATATTTCGTCGGAAGCTCTAGTCGACCGACGGCACCATAGCCGGAGCCCAACCCCACAGCAGCCGGTGACGACTGGCCGTTGATGGCCGAGTACTAGCTTTGCCCATCACAAGCCTGACGTCGTCAGGATCACCAGCAACGCTACAAGCCCGAAGAGCGTCAGCAGGACGTACGGCAGCGCACATTCAAGCGCGCCGTCTTCGCGCCGAACCGGGCCGCCGCGGGTCTGAACTGGGAGCTTGCGTTTGAAATTGTCGAAGAGAACAAGAAAGTATGCGATCAGGCAACCCACTGCGCCAGTCCGAAACCAAGGCCCGGCGCCGTCGAGATGCCCAAAGCCGCCGGCAACCAGGRCCAACCCGATGACAAGCGACGCCAGCGCGATGCGCGGGAGCCAGTGAGTGCGCTCGAGATCCGGTTCAGTCATGGTTGCTGATCTTAGGGCGGGCAGCTGGACAGCCAACCCTAATG
>NZ_JBFUGW010000174.1:0-13508 GCF_056402735.1 Rhizobacter sp. P3_C12 | reverse complement strand
GGCAGATCCTGCGCATGACCACGACGCTGCCGACCCGGGGTGAGCCCGAGCCATGGGCATTCCATCCGCCCGTCATCGTCGGACGCGAACAGCAGCAGCTGGACATGAATCGCTCCTGGGGTCGGCAACACGACATCGTGGTCTGCGGCGAAGGCGGCACCGGCAAGACCCGCCTGGTGCGCGAATTCCTCCGTGGCCGCTCGGCCTTGCTGGTGTCCCTGCGGCCCAGCGATCTTCAACTGCCCTACGCCGCGCTCGCGCGGATCCTGCGCGCGCTCCCTGCCGGACTCGTCGCGTCGCTTGCCGAACCGGTGCGACAGGAACTGGCTCTCGTCGTGGCCGAATGGGATTCGGCGCCGGCAGCCGTGGCGGACACGTCCTCCGTCGATGAATGGCGCCTGTGCCAAGCCGTGATGCCGTGCATCGCACACCTCGTCGCCGGCGGCGTCACCGCGCTGGCGGTCGAAGACCTCCACCATGCCGACGCCCGTTCGCTGCAGGTGCTGATCCGGTTGCTGGATCATGCGGCTCCGAATGGAATGCGCATGCTGTTCAGCGCGCGACCCGATGGCCCGTCCGCGCTGTTGTCCGCGCTGCTTCGCCAGGTGGTCGCGGAGCACCGGGCGGACCTGGTGCGCACGCCCCCGCTGGATGGCCCCGGTGTGCTGGCAATGCTGGAAGGACTGCCGCTGCCGTGGCTGCAGCCATCGGTGCACGCGCCGGCGCTGTACGCCCTGAGCGGCGGCAATCCGAGGCTCGTGCTCGAGATCCTGCGCGAATCGGCGCGATCGCCCCACCCGGGGCAGTTCCACGGCATGACCTGCGGGCTGAAGCCGCTGCTGCAGGCGCGTGTCGAACGCTGCTCGGTGCTCGCCCGCGGCTTGCTGTACCTCGCACTCGTCGCAGACGCCGCGTTCTGCGTGGCTTTGGCGGCAGACCTGATGAAGCTGCCTGCACCGCTCCTGGCGGACCCGTGGCGCGAACTCGAACGCGTGGGACTGTTCAACCGCCATGGCATCTCGCACGACCTGGCCACCCGGGCGCTGGGCGACAGCGTGCCCGACGCCGTCCGCGCCGACATGCACCGTCAGGTGGTTGCGTGGCTGAAACGGCGGACGTGAGGACGTTCCACCATCGAGGTGGGTCGCTGGTGCAGCGTCATCAGGGGGCCACCGCCAGGCGACGCACGAGGCCCGGCAACCAGCGGGTGGCGCGGTAGAGGAACTGCCCCTTCGGCGTGGGCACCACCATGAAGCGCTTGCGGGCGATGGCATCGAGGAGGACGCGTGCCACGTAGTCTGCCGTCACCGGCGCGATCCACGCTTCGGCCTCGCGCACCGCGGCCGGCTTGGTCTTGTTCTCGGTGTCGAATCCCGGCGTGAGGGTGGCCGGAGGGCAAAGCACGCAGACCTCGACGCCGTGCCTGCGGTACTCGGAGTAGATCGATTCGCAATAGCCGACCACGGCGAACTTGGTCGCGGCATAGGCCGCCCAACCAAACGTGCCCACGAAACCAAGGATCGAGGACGTATGGATCAGATGGCCGCTCCCCCGCGCGCGGAAGAGCGGCAGGAACGCATGGCTGAGGTGCACCGTGCCCATGAAGTTCAGGTCCATCATCGAGCGATAGTCCTCCAGGGGCAGCTCTTCGAGATAGGCGGCGACCGCCCGCCCCGCGCAATTGATGACGTGCGTGGGCGTGCCGACCCGGGCGGTCAGGTCATCGCGCAGGGCCAGAACGCTGTCGTGGCGGGAGACGTCGACGACAAGCGCCTCGATGGTGGCGCGGCAGCCGGACATGCCGACCAGTTCGGCACGCGCCTGCTCCAGCGTCGCGACGTGCCGCGCGGCGATGATGATCCGGCAGTCGAGCACGCACAGCAGCCGCGCGATGGCCAGGCCGATGCCTTGCGACCCCCCGACGATCAGGATCGTGTCTGAATCACGGATTCGACTCATCGAAATCTCCTTGGTGCAATGCCTGCAGGTACTCAGATGATCTGCAGCGCCTTGGCGTGATGCGCCAGACGCTCCAGGGCATGGTCCATCTGCTTCAGTTCGAGTCCGCTGGTCACGCTCAGCCTGATGCGGGACTGCTTCTCGGGCACCCCCGGGAACACGACCGGGGTGACGACGATGCCGTCGTCATAGAGGCAGCTGCAAAGCGCCTTGACTTTGAGATCGTCGCGGACCATGACTGGGAAGATGGCCGAGGCGCTGGCTCCGATGTCGAAGCCCAGGGCACGCAATCCGCGCCCGAAGTACTCGACGTTTCGCCACAGGCGCTCGCGGATCGAGGGCTCGTCGTCGAGGATGCGAAGGGCCTCCAGGACAGATGCCGCGACGGACGGCAGCACGGATGCCGAGAACACATAGTGCCGGCTGGCCATCTGCAGGTAGCGGATCAGCCGGCTCGATCCCGCCACGAAGCCGCCGACGCTGCCCAGGCTCTTGCTGAAGGTGCCGGCGACGATGTCGACCCCTCCGAGAATGCCGAAGTGTTCCGCCGTACCCCGCCCTCGAGCGCCGAACACACCGGTGGAATGGGCTTCGTCGAGCATGAGCATCGCGTCATGGCGGCGTGCAAGCTTGACGATGTCCGCCAGCGGCGCCAGGTCGCCGTCCATCGAATACACGCCCTCCACGACGACCAGCCGATTGGCGTATTGGCTTCGCGAGCGAACCAGGATGCGTTCGAGCGCGTCGAGGTCGTTGTGCTCGAAGATCCGCATCGGTGCGCCGCGGCAACCTTCCATGACACTGCTGTGCACGCAGCTGTCCACGATGGCGAGGTCGTTGCGTCGCAGCAGCGCCGACAGGACGCCGCAGTTCATGCCGAAGCCGGAGCTGTACAGCAGCGCGGCTTCGCAGTTCGTGAAGTCGGCGAGTTCGCGCTCCAGCCTTTCGTGCAGATCGGTGTTGCCGATGGCGGCCGGCGACGCGCTGGTTCCGGCGCCGTAGCGCTGGGTCGCGGCGATGCTGGCCGCGATGGTCGCCGGATGCCGGGACAGGTCCAGGTAGTCGTTCGATGCCAGGTTGATCACCTCGACGACGCGCCCACTGTCGCGGTCCRGCAACCTGGCAAGCCCCGGCGAGCCACTGGTTCTCACTCGCCGGTAGTGGTAGTGCCTGCGGTGCATCAGGTCGTCGACATACGCCGACAACTGCTCGAAGCGCTCGGCGAATGCCAAGGTGTCCTGTTGCGAAGCGACAAGGAACTCGTACAGGCTCGAATGCCGCGAGTCGATCGGGCTCGGGGCCCTCGTGCGACGGTCGTGCCCGTCGTGCGTCRTCGTCGCCACTCGGCTGCTGCAGTTCTCGGATTGATCCAACACGTGAAGTTCCTTTCAGGCGGCGACCGGGTGGGGATGCAGTGGGCCCTGCTGCTGGGTGGACAGGTCGCTGCGGGCGACCACGTCGAGGCGGCCGCCGACGTGGGCTGCGCGCGCGGCACTGCGCTGGAGCTTTCCACTGGTGGTTCGGGGAAGGCTGCCGTGGCTGACCAGCACCACGACGGCGGGGCGGACGCCGTGCCGCTGTGCGACCTCCGCCATGATCGCGTCGAGCACAGGCTGGGGATCGCTGCGCCACGTCCGTTTGATCTCCTGCACGATCAGCAGCGACTCGCGTCCGTTCTCTTCCAACGGCAGCGCGACGCCGGCATGCCGTCCGATCGCCGGATGGCAGGTCTCGACCGTCGCCTCGATGTCCTGGGGGTGATGGTTGACGCCGCAGATGACGATCAATTCCTTCAGGCGCCCGACGATCGTCAGCCCGCCGTCTCGAACGAAGCCGAGATCGCCGGTGCGCAGGAATCCTGCGCCGGCACCGCCGGCAATCCGCGCGTCGAAAACACGCCCGGTATCCGCCGGCAGGCCCCAATAGCCGTGCGCAACGCTGCTGCCGCGGACCCAGACCTCGCCCACCCGGTCCTCGGGACACGGCCGCAGGGTGTTCGTGTCCACGATGACCACGTCGAGTCCGGCCAGCACCTGCCCGCAACTCACCAGCAGTTGCGCCGGCTCTGCGGCCTGCGGGGCGGCGACCCGGCCCTGCCCGAGTGCACCCGTTGCCACATTGACGAAGCGTGCCGACCCACCTTCAGGCCCGCCCGACACCATCAAGGTCGCCTCGGCGAGCCCATAGCACGGGAAGAACGAACGGCTGCGAAAACCGCACACCTCGAAACGCGACGCGAATCGCTGCAGCGTGTCGGCGCACACGGTTTCGGCGCCGCAGAAGGCCACCTCGAGACTGCTCAGATCGAGGTCGGTCAGTTGCTCCTGAAGCACCTTCTCGAGGCACAGCTCGTACGCGAAGTTCGGCGCTCCGGTGACTGTGGCCCGGTGCTGCGTCAGTGCTTGCAGCCACAGCAGCGGATCGGCCACGAATGCGCCGGCCGGCATGAGTGTCATCGGGCAGCCATTGAAGAGCGGGCCGATCACGCCTGTCATCAGGCCCATGTCGTGGTGCAGGGGCAACCAGCTGACACCCACCGTGCGCTCGCTCAACCCCATCGCCCGGCTGATCATCGCTGCGTTCTGCAGGAAGTTGCCGTGGGTGACGCACACGCCCTTGGGCGTCGAGGTGGATCCGGAGGTGTACTGGAGAACGGCCAGCGAGTCACTGAAGGCCGGCGCATCGATGCAGCCGCCGGATGTGCGGGCTTCGAGCTCGTCCGGCGTTGTCAACTGCAGCGCGGCAAAGGCTTCGTTCGTTGCCTGCAGTTGCACGAATCGCTTCAGCATGGTGCCGGGCACGATGGCCATCCTGGCAGCGGCGTTGCGCACAATCGATTCGGAGCGCGCGAGCGCGCGCGACAAGTGAGGCGGACTCAAAGGGACCGCGACGGCACCGGCCAGGAGTATCCCGAAGAACGAGATGACGAAATCCACGCTCGTGCCGACGTACAGCAGGATGCGTTCGCCGCGCAGGCCGGCCGCCTGCAGCGAAGCCGCAACCCGCTGCGCACGCTCGTGGAGTTCGCCGTAGGTGATCGGCGGATCGCCGGCGGCACCGCGAGCGAGGAATCGATAGGCCACCCGATCACCGCACTCGAGCGCTCGCGCTGCAAGCAGCTGGGTCAGGGATTCTGCGAATGCACTGCGCACTGGCATCTTGGACTCCATGAATCGATGTCGGTCTCAAGTTCACTTGACGCGTACGACGTCCGTCGCCACGCCCAGCGCGGCGAGCAGCCTGATGGCGGCATAGCCGATGTCGATCTCGTACCAGTGCCGGCCGAAATTGGCCGCCCCGGCATTCGCGTGGTGGCTGTTGTGCCAGGACTCGCCCAGTGACAGCACGCTCAGCCACCAGACGTTCCTGCTGGCGTCATCCGTTTCGTGGCTGCGCCCTCCGAAGGCGTGACAAACGGAGTTGATCGCGTAGACCACCTGCAGGACCGCAAATTGCCGAAAGAACCCGGCGTACATCACGGCACTCGCGGCGGCCGCCGGCGACCCGGTCAGCAGTGCCGCGATGACGCCGGGCAACAGGATCGAGGCAACATGGACACGCAGGTAGTGCTTCYCCATCCGCACCAGGGCTGCATCCCTCAGCAGATCGGCCGCCAGTACGCCGGGGTTGGCCTTCCTGTTCATCAACATCCAGCCGACATGGGCGTGCAGGAACGATCGCGCGCTGATGCTGCCGGTCTCGTCGAGGGGGCTGTGGGGATCGGAGTCGGTATCGGTTCGGGCGTGGTGCAGGCGATGATGTGCCACCCAATACACCACCGGCCCCTGCCCCGCGGTGTAGCCCAGCACCGCCAGCAGCGCGCGCCAGAACGGGCCCACTGCGAAGCTGCGGTGTGCGAAGAGGCGGTGATAGCCGACGGTGATGCCCAATCCGCTGGCGAGGTAGAAGACGACGAAGAGCCCTGCATCCAGGCCGGACACGCCCCACACGAAGGCGTACGGAACGGCAGCAAGGCCCATGACCGTGGACACCAGCACGGCTGCGGCGATCGCCAGCCGCTCCTTCCTGTGTGCCTCTGGCCGCAAGGTGACATAGAGATCGCGATGGGGCTCAACGATCGGCATCGGTTGCTCCTGCGTCGTGAAGTGGATGGCGTGGACGCCCGATTCAGTCGAGACAGGCCGGCGCGGTCACGGCGACAGTCTTGGCTGCCGTCAGGTCGAAAAGGTATCGGGCGAGACTTTCGACCGTGGCGTGGTCGTACAGGATCGTCAGGTCCAGCATCAAGTCGAGGGATTCCTCGATGTGGCCGACGAACGCGGTGGCCTCGATGGACGAGAGGCCCAGGTGCTTCAACGAATGCTGCGGGCCGATGGCCCGCGCCTCGCAGCCTGCTTGCCTGGCCAGGGCCTGAATGACGCAGTCCTGCACGTCATGCAGCGAGAAACTCTTGTTCTTCATGGCGACTCCTCGTGGTTGAGATCCGGCAGGCTGGCGCTGCGGGTGTCGGAACGATATGCCGCGAGCCGTGTCCGGAGGTCTCGTCGAGGTCACATTTGGGTTCATTCCACGTGCCGTCCGACTATTCGCGACACAGCGCTTCGATGAGCGCGCACCAGTCGCSGAGGCTGAGAGCAGCCCAGGACGCAGGGATGCCACTCGATCCCCGGCCGCTGTCGGGATGGGTGGAGACGGCGCGATTCGACGTCACCGCGTTCAGCAGATGCTTCCCGAGATCCGTGAGCGTCGCATCGCCGCCCCGCGCGCGTGTTCCCGCAAGCTCCAGATGACGCTGGAGCATCTCGATCAGGCTCGACCTGCCGGCGCCGGCGTCACCGGTCCTCGGGCGCGGCCAAGACTCTGCACGCAAGCAGACGTCCACGTCCGCCACGAAGCGATACCCGCGCTGGTTGACGGTCTGGATGAAGCGGCACTGCTTCGCATCATCTGCCAGGGCCGCGCGCAGTCTCGCCACGGCGCCCTTGAGCACGGACGGGCTGACGAATCGATGTGCCCAGACGGCGTCGAGAATCTCATCGTGTGCGACCAACCGTCCCGCGTGCGTCACCAGGTACGACAGCAACGCGAAGTTCTTCGCCGGCAAGGGAACGCGTTCCTGATCGCGCCACAGCGTGGCGTCGAGCGGATCCAGTCGGAAGGGCGGAAAGACGTACTGGCACTGCTGCAACATCGATTGGCCTCCTTCGCGCAACGTCGTCGCGTAACGCGGCCCGATGCTATGAAGTCGTTGCGGCACGCGCTTCCCATGAACATGGGAAATGGTGCCCAGGCTGCTCTTGCGAGACCGCAAGGGCGTCTGCAGGCTCCCGCGACCTCAGGGGCGGGCAGGTGTCGAAGCCGCCTGCGCTTGGGGCGGCACCGGCAACAGGATCTCGACGCGTGTGCCGTGGGCTCCCGTCACGACGCTCAGCGTGGCCGAGAGMGCCGCGGCGCGCTCCCGCATCGAGCGAAGTCCGTTGCCTTCGTGGCCGGACAKGCCGAGGCCATCGTCGCAGAGGCTCACCTCGATACCCGTGGCCACGCCGCGCGCGGCCAAGGTCACTGTCGTGGCCTGAGAGTGCTGCATCACATTGGAAAGCGCTTCGAACAACAGAAACTGCAGGTGGCGCATCGCGTCGTGGGTTCCTGTCGGCCACAGCGGCAGTTGCCTCACATCCCAGTGCAGCTCGATCCCGGAAGCCTCGATGCGCGCCTGCAGCCGGTAGCGCAGGCTGGCCAGCAAGGCATTGACATCGCCCACCGGCAAGTTGATGGCGTCGATGGACAATTTCAGCTGGCTCATGGACTCGCGCAGCGACTCCAGGACCTGGCTGGCGGAGATGCGTCCGCCTTCGAGCTGGCGCATGGCACTTGTCAGGAGCGAGCCCACGCCGTCGTGCATGTCGCGCAAGATGCGCGCACGTTCGGCAGCCACCGCCAGCGTGCGGTCGCTGCGCGCCAGTTGGTCCAGGGATTCATGCAACTGGGCCTCGCGTTCGTGCACGAGTGCGGTCAGGTCTCCGTTCAACGCCTCGACCGCGCGGTGTGCGCGGCTGTGTTCGCCAGCGATCATCCAGCCCAGTGCCGACACCAGCACGGGCGCGACGTAAGGCAGCGCATGGACGTGCCCGAACGGCAACTGCCCTGTGACGACCATCAGGTCGTGTATTCCGGCCAGCCAGGTTGCCGCCACCACCGGCACGAGCACGAGGCCGTCGCGCTGCGGGTGCGTCGCCAGACTGCGCAGCATCAGCACCAGCGCCCAGCCGCCGGTGCCCAGCACGGGCACCAGCAAAACCGCGTGGACAGGGTTCACGCCCTGGCCATGCGCAGGCGCGATGGCCACGACAAGTGCACCGAGCAGCGAGAACGCCAGTGCGCCTGCTTCGAGGCTTGGGATGCGCCGCCCGGCAAGGCGCAGGCAGAACAGGTTGATCAGCATCATGGACCACAGCCGCATGACGACGATCAACCACTGCCAGACTGCGTCCGGCATGGGCGGGTCCTGCATCGTCATGTCGACATTGCTGAGACCCCAAAGAATGGTGCCACCCGCGAAGTAGCCGTAGTGCATCAATTCGCGTTTGCGCAGCCACACGAACAGGAAGAACAAGCCCAGGGCCACCACGAACGCATTGGCGGCACTGACCAGCGTGTTCTGCCAGAACGCCCGTTCGCCATGTCGCTGTGCCATGGCGTCGACCGTCCCGATCAGCATGGGCGCCAGGCCACCGCGGTGCTCGGCGGCCGCCCGCACGCGGACGTGAACCACGTTGTCGCCGGCGACCCAGGCGCGGTCGGGAATCGGAAACAACAAGGGCGTATTCCAGTGCCGCGTGAGCCCCTCGTCCATGCGTCCGGAGCGCCCCGCCAGGACACCGTTGACCCAGAGGTCGGCATTCATGCTGACGCGTGGCAGCAGCAAGGCCCATGGCCCGTCTGGCGGGCCCGCCAGACGCACGTTGAAGCGATACCAGGCCGTGCCTTCCAGGGCCGGGCGCGACTGCGCCCAGGCATCGGGCAGGCTGCTGACGACCCAGGGCGCCGCACCGCCGGGTGGGGTGCGCGAGGCGCTGACCAGCGTGTCGACCCGCGTGACCTGCACGGGCGACATGCCGCCGCTCAGCGCAAGGACCGGCGCCAGACCAGGTCCCGTGGCCGTACTGCGGCCCGCAGGCCCCGTCGAGTCCGCCGTACCGCACAAAGGGAATGCCAAAGCCACCAGGCACCGAAGGACCCAAGGGCGCAGCATGGGCTCAGTCCCGTGACTTCAGGCTGCTCAGCAAGCCCATGCGACTGGCCTCGAACACGGCCTCGCTACGCGAATGGACGGCCAGTTTGCCGTAGAGATTCTTGATGTGCGTCTGCACCGTGTGCATCGTCACACCTTTCAGCTGCGCGATCTCGGCGTACGACAGGCCTCGGGCGATCAACTCCAGAACCTCGGCCTCGCGCGGAGAAAGCAGGTCGGCATTCAGCGCACCAGGCGCCTGGGGGGCACGCGGCGCGACGGTCTGGCGCAGGCGATCCAGCACCTTGCGCGCGATCATCGGCGAAATCGGCGAGGCGCCGCCCTTGACGTCCAGGATGGTCTGCGCCACATCGGCCGGCGTGGCATCCTTGTGTATGTAGCCCACGGCGCCGGCCTCGACACAGGAGAGCACCGTGTCCTCGTCGCCGAACACCGACACCACGATCACTTCGCAAGCCGGCTGCGTCGTTGCCAGATGACGCAACAGATCGATGCCGTTTCCGTCCGGCAAGCCCAGGTCGGTCAGGAGCACATCGGCGGTGTGCGAGTCGAACCAGTCGCGCGCATGCGCCAGCAATCCGAACGACGCCACCAGTTGCAGCGAGGCGTGGCCGGCGACGCATTCCTCGAAGTAGCCACGAATTTCCGCATCGTCTTCGAGCAGCGCTACCCGCCAACTGAGTGTTGCCATGGCTAGATCTTCGACTGATTCATGGGCGGGAGCTTAAGGCGCGCGCGCACCCTGGCGGCAAACCGGGCCTGCGGGCTCACATGTTCATGGGAGGTTTTTTTTTGCGGCGTGACGCACAAGCCTAGACCAGCCGCTCGATCTTCGACTTGCGCCACACCAGCCGGTAGAACGCCGACTGCAGAACGAGCATCGAGACGAACGCGATCGGGTACGACCACCAGACGCCTTCGAGGCCGATGCGCTGCGACAGCCCGTAGGCCGCCGGCACCTCGATCGCGACGATGCAGAAGATCGAGATCGACATCGGCACGAGCACGGTGCCCGAGGCGCGCATGACGCCGCTGACGACCGACGCGCAGCCGAACACGACGCTGCTCCACAGCATGATGTGCAGCAGGGTCTGCGCGAGTTCGATGACCGGCTGGCTGGTGATGAACAGCGCCATCAGGTGGCGCGAGAACAGGTAGCCGATGACGACCAGCGTGCCGGTGATCGCGAGGTTGAGCACGATGCCGGTGCGGGTGATGGCCCCGAGCTTGTCGGTGCGGCCGGCACCGATGGCCTGGGCGCCGAGGATCGACGCGGTGATCGCGATCGACAGCGCCGGGAACTGCACGTAGTTGACGACCTGGTTGACGGCACCATAGGCCGCGGTGGCATCGGAGCCGAAGCGGTTGACAAGGGCCAGCAGCGCGATCTCGGCCAGCGAGATGACGACCATCTGGATGCCGGTGGGCATGCCGATCTTCAGCACGAGCTTGAGCAGTTGCGGCTGGATGCGCAGCGAGCGCAGCAGCTCGCGGTCGGGCGACAGCGGGTGCCTGGCGCGCCGCAGGTGCACGAGGAGGTAGAGCAGGGCGGCGATGAACGACACGATGGAGGCGGCCGCGGCGCTGGTGACGCCGAGTTGCGGCAGGCCGCCCCAGCCGCGGATGAAGGCGGGCGTCATCACGCACGAGACGAGGGTCGACAGCAGCAGCGCGTAGAGCGGCGTGACGGTGTCGCCGACGCCGCGCAGCAGCTGCGTGATCAGGATGAACACCATCAGCCCGGGCATCGCGAGCATCATGAGCCGCGCATAGCCGATGGCATCGTCGACCACGTCGGCGGGGGTGCCGAGGGCATGCAGCAGGTGTTCGGTGAACATGCCGCCGAACAGCGCAATGACGAGGCCGACGCCGAAGCCGAGCGTGATGGCGGTGCCGGCAATGGCCTTGACCTTGTGCGTCTCCTTCGCACCCCAGGCCTGGCCGATCAGCACCGAGCCGCCAGCGCCGATGCCGATCACCAGCGTGATGAAGAAGAACACGATCGGGAAGACGGCGGCTGTCGCTGCGAGCGCTCGGGTGCCGAGCATCTGGCCGACGAACACGGCGTTGAAGGTGCCCGACAGGCCTTGCAGCACGTTGCCGACGATCATCGGGCCGAGGAAGGCGAGGAAGATGCGCCACAGGGGGCGCGTGTCTGTGGCGATCGATGGGCGGTTCATTTGGGGCGGGATGATGCCATGCGCTTGTTCGTGCTGCACGCGCGYGGTTCGGCGAGGCGGATGCGGCCGGGGCTCATGCCGGAGCGCTCCGCGCCCCAGCCGCATCCGCCCCTCCGAACCGCGCGAGCCGAGAGTGTTCGTGCCCTCCCGTCCGGGCTGAGCCCTCACCGTTCGGACTGAGCTTGTCGAAGGCCCGCATGCTTCGGCTGCGACCCTTCGACACGGGCCCTCGACAAGCTCGGTCCCTGCTCAGGGCGAACGGGGTAGGCGATCAAGCCGGCAAGCTCAGAGCAGCCACAAGCCCGCCATCCGGATGATTGCGCAGCCGCACATCCCCGCCGTGCTCACGCGCAATCCGACGCGCAATCGACAACCCGAGCCCCGACCCGTCGGCATGCAGGGCACGCCCGTGCTCCAGCCGCACGTAGGGCTCGAAGATCTCCTCGAGCGAATCCTCCGGCAGCCCCGGCCCGTGATCCCGCACCAGCACCGAGCACTTGCCGTCGCCCAGCTCGGCGCCGACCTCGATCTCGCGCCCGTAGCGCAGGCCGTTGTCGATCAGGTTGCCCAACGCACGCTTCAGCGCCAGCGGCCGGCCCGTCACCGCGATCGGCGGCAGCGACACCGCGATCTTCGCGCCCGAAGCCAGCGCTGCCGATGTCAGCCGCTCCACCAGCCGGTCCAGCCGCACCTCGGCCAGGTTCTCGTGCACGTCGCTGTCCTTCACGCTCTGCAACGCGCCCTTGACCATCATGTCCAGCTCGTCCAGGTCCTCGTGGAAATCGGCCCGCACCGCGTCGTCGTCCAGCAGCTCGGTGCGCAGCTTCAAGCGCATGATCGGCGTCTTCAGGTCGTGCGAGATGCTGCCGAACAGCCGCTCCCGGTCCTCCACGAAACGCTGGATGCGCGCCTGCATCTCGTTGAAGGMGCGCGCCGTGCGCTGCAGCTCCACCGTGCCGGTCTCCGGCACCTGGTTCGGGTGCATCGCGTTGCCGAACTCGCTGGCCGCCTGCGCCAGCCGCGACAGCGGCCGCGTCAGGCTGCGCGCCACCAGCAGCACCAGAACCAGCACCGTCATCAGCGTCGCCCCCTGCAGCAGCAGCCGGTCGCTGCTCAGCGGGTTCGCGTTGTCGAGGAAGTACGGGTCCGGCAAGGTCGTCGCCAGCAGCAGCCAGCCACCCGGCTCGATCTCGGCCTGGATCACCAGCAGTGGCGCCGGCCGCGGCCGCAGCAGCAGCGAGGCCTCCACCCAGCTCTCCGGCAACTCGCGCAAGCTGCGGCCGTCGTCGGCCACCACCAGCGTGTCCGGCCACGCGAACGCGGCCTCGAACGACGTGGTGTCGCCCACCTGCGCCAGCAGCCGCTCGCGCACGCTGCGCACCACCGTCTCCGACAGCCGCGACGGCGCGAACGCACCGGTCGCCACGCGCGCCCGGTTCACGTTGACGAAGAAGCGCGTGCCGCCCATCGTGCGCAGCTGCTCGATCAGCAACGGCCGGTACTGCGCCGGCAGGTCGCGAAAGAAGCGGATCGCGCCGGCCGCGCTCTGCGCCGTCTGCTGCGCCGCATCGCGCGCATCGCGCAACGCATTCGCGCGCAGCTGCCAGGCCCAGATCGCCGTGCCCAGCAACTGGCTCAGCAGCACGCCGGCCACCATCACCAGCATGATCCGCCCGCGCAGCGTGCGCGGCAGCAAGCGCTGCGACCAGGCGCGCCAATCAATCATGCGAAGCCAGCACCTCGACCGAGAACACGTAGCCGCTGCTGCGCACCGTCTTGATCAGCGCCGGCTGCTTGCCGTCATCGCCCAGCCGCTGGCGCAGCCGGCTCACCTGCACGTCGAGCGAACGGTCGGCCGGGCCGAGGTCGCGGCCGCGCGTCTGCTCCATCAGCCGCGCCCGCTCCATCACCTCGCCGGCATGCTCGGCCAGCAGCCGCAGCAGGTCGAAATCCATCGCGGTCAGCGCCAGCGGCTGGCCGTCCGGCCCGGTCACCGTGCGCTCCAGCCGATCGAGCCGGAAGCCGGCAAAGCGCAGGTAGCGCGCCGCCGCGCCGCCCTCGGTCTGCCCGGCGCGCCGGTGGATCGCCTTGATGCGCGCCAGCAGCTCGCGCGGGTTGTACGGCTTGCCGATGTAGTCGTCGGCACCGAGTTCCAG
>NZ_JBFUGW010000173.1:0-13656 GCF_056402735.1 Rhizobacter sp. P3_C12 | reverse complement strand
GCCCTGCCCGCGCGACCACACCGCGATGCGGCGCCGGCCCGGGTCACCCACGCAGAGCGTGCCGGCAGTGACGGCGAACGCGATCGCCTGCTCGATGCCGGTGGCCACGACCTCGACCAGGCCCTGCGGCGAGAACACGGCGATCTCGTGCGTCGCGCCGTCCAGCACGTACACCCGCCCGCCGTCGCACGCCACTGCGCAGGGATCGTCCGCATGGCCACTGGCCTGCACCATGTCGCCGAAGGCCGCCACGCGGTCGCCCGACACGGTGAACAGGTCGACCCGGCGGGCGCCGGTGTCGGCGACGTAGAGCTGGTCGGCCTCGTCCAGCGCCAGCGAGACCGGTCGCTGCAAGCCCTCCAGCACCTCCACCAGCGCCAGGCTCGCGAGGTCGAAGACCAGCACGCGGTGGTGGCCGGCGTCGGCGACGTACAGCGCATGGCGATGCGCCGCGATCGCCAGCCCCGCGGGGGCGTCGAATGGCGTCGCGCCCGCGCCCGGCCCGCCGATGCACGGCACGGCATCGACGGCGCCGAAGCAGCCCTCGATCGACGAGACGAGGCCGCTCGCGGGATCGCTGAGGTACACCGAGCCGTCCGCATCGATCGCCACGCCACCGGGCGGCTGCACGGCAGCGAGCGCCTCCAGGTGCGCGGGCAGCGGACCGTCCAAGGCCGGCAGCCCGGCCAGGCGCAGCGCCCCATCGTGGCCGAGCACGAGCCCGTGCCAGTGGAAACGCGGCCACAGGCCGTCGTCGTTGAGGTAGCGGAAGGGGCGGATGTCCGGTGCGGCCATGGTGTCAGCCCTCGACCCCGATCCAGTCGACGCGCCATTGCGCCGCGACCTGTTCGAGCAGTTGCTTCCTGAATTCGTCGCTCTGCGGATCGGGGTCGCCGGCAACGGGCGGCAGGCTGGTCAGCAGCGCGTCGGGCACCAGGACCGAGAAGTCGAAGCCGGTCCTGCTCGCGGCCAGCAGCATCACGAAGCCGTCCACCAGCCGCGGCACCTCGTTGCCCTTGGCATCGACGAAGGTGAACTCGCGGCTGCCCACCACCTGCGCCGAGTAGCACGGCGTGGTGCGAAAGCCGGCCGGCGTGGTGTCGATGGACGCGACCAGCTGCAGGCCGAAGCCCGAGGCCCCGTTGCCTGCATCGGGCAGGTCCCAGTCCAGTTCCTCGGCGACACCGCTCGCCACATAGGGCTGGGCCGCGGGGCGCGCATTGCGCCGCTGGGCCAGCGAGAGCGGCTGGTCGAGCCGGCAGTTGAGCACCTGCGCCCGCGCGAGCCGCAGTTGCGTGCCGCTCACGACCGCGTCGCGCAGCGTCGGGTCGGTCGGCAGGTAATCCGGCGCCGGGCCGAGCCGCACCCAGCAGAACACCGGCGTCTCGCGCAGGCGGATCGCGCCGCCGGCCACGCCGCAGACGCCGTCGCGGGTTTCGGCAACCTGCAGCGCGCCGCTGGGATACGACACCGTCAGGTCGAAGAACACCGGCCCGCCGAAATCGTCGCCGGCCACCGGCGGCACCGATTGCATCACCGCATCGGCCAGCACGATCTCGCGGCCCGCGGAATCGATGGCATAGCCGGGCTGGATCGAGACCTCGCGGTCGCCCTTGCTTCCCGCGGTCGCGAAGCCCGCGCCGATGCCCGGCTGGTGCAGGCTCTGGTTGTGCAGCCAGCGCATCTGGCGATTGAAGTCGTCCACGTCCTGCAGGTCCGACGCGAACAGGCGCTGGCCGTTGAAGAAGCTGCTGCGCTCCGTGAAGCGGGTCTCGCCGATGATGGCCATGGTGTTCGGGTCCTCTCTCTGTTCAGGCGCGCGGCGCGCACGGATCCCACGGCACCTGGCCGGGGCAGCCGCCGGCGGGCGGGAACTCCTGCTGGCAGCCGAACCACCGCACCACCAGCTGCTGCTTCTGCGCGAAGGTCACGAAGGCCGCGGGGAAGTCGCTGTTGAAGCTGGTGATCAGCGACAGCGTCTCGGGCCGCAAACGGTAGGCCGGGGTCGACGCGGGGCTCAGCATCAGCAGGTGCGGGCCCGACGCATCGAGCTCGATCGGCATCGCGGCGCGCGACTGGAACACGCCCGTCACCAGGTCGAGCCCGTACACGGTGGCGAGCGTGCGGCTGTCGAGCCCGTCGACCGTGTCCATGCGCAGCAGCGGCTGCCACGGCGCGGGAAAGGACAAGGGCACCGGCGGCTGCCAGGCCAGCGCCGCCGGCCCGACGATGCCACCGTCGATCCAGCCCTGGTCGACGATGCCGTCGCCGTGCGCGAGGCCGGCCGCCAGCGTCAGCACCTTGCCGGCAATGGCCAGCACGTAGGCGCCGTTGGACGCGTCGGCATGGTGCGAGAGCAGGCCCACCACGTCGTTCGCGCCGAAAGCGACGTCGCCGTCGATGCCGACCTGCGTCGGGTGCGCGGCGTCGACGCTGGTCACCCGCACGCTGTCGCGCCACTGCACGGTCGCGATCCGGTCGCCGGGGTTCAACGTGCCGAGCGATTCGGCCAGCACGACCTGCGTGCCGCTGGCCGACGCCACCTGCACCACCGCGGCCTCAGGCGCCACGCTGCCGGAGGCGGGCCACACCATCACGCAATCGCCCGCCACCAGCGCCCCGCTCTCGGCGATCGTGATCTGCACCGGCTGCGCCTGTTGCGACAGCACCGTCGCGACGCGCCCGAAGCGGCCGACGGCCAGCGTGTCCAGCCGCGCCGCGCCGGCGAGCGCTGCGCCGAGCGTGAGCGCCGCCGCCGCTGCGGCGGTGACCGGCACCGGCGTGGCGACCGTGTCTGCCACGCGCAGTGCCACGACATCGCCAGCGCGGGCCGCGTCCACGCGACCCACCTGCACCCCCAGGGGATGCTGCGGATCGAAGGCGGCGATGGTGGTGGCGCAATGCCAGTCCGCGGCCACCAGCCTGGCGCCCACCGTGAGCGGCAGGCCCGACCCCAGGCCGAGCTGCTTCTTGCCCTTCAGCACCTGTTCGACGACCGCGATCTGCGCCGGGTTGCCGGCTGCCGCCACGATGTCGCCAACGGCGAACGGCGCCACGCTGTCGACCTCGACGATGCTGCGGTTCTTCGGGCTCAGGTTCTGGATCGCCAGGCCGCCCGCGAACGGTGCGACCCGCACCGCGGCGGCGATGTCGGCCGCCGGCGGCACCGGCTGCACCTCGATCGTCGCGCCATTGCGCACCGTCACCTGCGGCGCGCTCGCCAGCGGCTGCCGCTCGTCGTCGAGCAGCACGACCTGCATGCCGACCGCGATGCCGTGCGAGGCCGGCTTCAGCTCCAGCAGCAGCGACTTGCCATCGCCGGAGACCGTCGCGCTCTTCACGTCGGCGGCCTCGGTCATGCGCGCCACCAGCAGCGCGTCGGCCTTCTGCCAGTTCGCCGGAGGCCGCTCGACGGTGAGCAGGCCCGCGGCCACCCGATCGATCAGCGCCAGCGCCCCGTCCGACGTGCGTTGCAGCACGTCGCCCTTCTTCACCGCTGGCGTGGCGGTGAACTCGGCCACCATCGCCGGATCGTCGGGCAGCACCTTGGTGACGCCGGCGATGCGCGGCAGGTTGCCCACCGCCAGCACGCTGCTGCCGGCCTGCACGCCGGCCAGCGCCGCCGCAAGCGTCAGCTTGGAGGGGGTCGACGCGGTGAGCGTGACGACCGTGCGCGCGCGCGGGCGCAACTGCGCGACCATGTCGCCCTGCTTGAAGACGGCCGCGTCGTCGACCTCGATCGTCAGCTGGTCGCCGATGCCCCGCGTGGCCGCGCTCACGCGCGCGCTGCCGAACCAGGCGCCGAAGCGGCGGCGCGCGATCTCGCTCATCAACAGGCGGAAGGTGAAACCGTCGGCGGCGGGATCGGCCACCTGCGGGAAGAAGGCCGGCGCGAACTCGGCCTTGGCGAGGTTCCATTCCTGCGCCTGCACGTTGGCCACGTAGCGCGGCGTCTGCGTGAAACCGCTGGCGGAGGTGTCGACGTGCGTCTGCACGCCCACCACCTTGCGCGCGATGCCGCCGCGGCCATCCGGCTGCTCGACGATCCACGGCTCCCACGGCGTGTCGCCCTTGACCGTCTCGCCGCGCGCGAGCCGCGGCTTGGCCAGCGGGCGGGACTGCAGCGGCAGGAAGGCCTCGTCCAGGTGCTGGCCGTCGAAGCGCGCCAGCACCGCGCCGGCCGGCGCATCGTTCGACGCGCCCGCGATCCAGGCGAGTTCCACCTCGTCTTCGAGCAGCTGCGCGCCTGGCGGCGTGCAACCGGGGTCGCCGCCCGCGCAGCATGCGCCACCATCGCGCAGGGCGCTGCGCATGCGCAGCACCAGCCAGCCCGGCTCGGCCGGCAGCGGCGCCCGGCGCGCCCGCTGCAGCACCAGTTCGCGCCCGCGCAGGTCGTAGGCCAGCCCGCAGGCCACCTCGACGCGCTGCGGGTCGTCGGCCGCGAGCCGCACCCGCAGGCCGAAGGCGATGCCGCCGGTCGCGTGCAAGGCCCGGTTGTGCAGCTGGCGGCGCAACGCGTCGAAGCGGCCCTGGTCGCGTGCATCGCGGCTGCGCAGCGTCTGGCCCTGCCAGTACTGCAGCCGCTCGAGGTCACGGCGGTACGGCGTCGACATGGTCAGGGCACCTCGATGTTGTGCCGGCCGGCCGCGACCAGCCAGGTCGGGCGCAGGCAGACGTTGCCGCAGCTCGGTGCGCAGCCCTGCGCGATGAGCTCGAGCGTGAGCACGTGGTCGACGCCGGGCGTCTGGTCGATGACCTGCATCACCTCGGCGCGGTAGACATCGCGGCCGAGCGGCCAGCCGGTGCGGTCGGGCCCGCCGGTGACCGGATCGAAGAAGGCGTCCAGTGCCAGCGCCACCTGGGTCGAGAGCCGCTTCCTGTCGACCCCGTCGAGCGCCTGCACGCGGGCGCTGACCGCCAGCTCCAGGTAGCGCGGGCCGGCCACCACCACGCGCGTGCCGATCGTGCGCCGCGCCTCGAGCCGGGCAGCCACCTGGTCGAGGAAACCACGGCCCGGCAGCGGCCTCGCGCGCGGCAGGAACGGCAGCACGATCAGCGTGACCATGCCCGGCGCGTTCACGCATTCGAGGCCGGGGTAGAGGTTGGGGCGCGCGATGGCTCGGGCCACGCGCAGGCCGGGCGTGCCGAGCGCGAGGGCCTCGAAGTCCTCGGCCGTCACGGCGCGCAGCCGCGCCTCGCGTTGCTCGATCGCGCGGCCCAGCGCATGCGCCAGCGTTTCGGCCGGCGCAGCAGCTTCCAGCAGGACCGGCGCGCCGCTGGCGATGCGGCCGATCGCGCTCGCATCCGGCAGGAAGACCTGGTTGTGCGGACTGTCGGCCAGCCCGGCGAGCTGCGCGATCGCCGGTGCCGGCCGGGTCGCCTCGTGGAAGGCGAAGACCTGGCAGCCGGGCGGCAGCACCCGGCCCTGCTCGCCGTCGCCCGCAACGATCTCGCCGGTGCTCGCGTCGAGCGTGAAATGCGCATCGGCACGCGCCGATGCGCTGAAGTCGTCGACCCGGGTCCAGGCCCGGTAGTGCGTGCCTTCGAAGCTGAACAGGCACAGCGACGACTCGGTCACCGGGCGCTGCGCCAGCGTGATCCGCTGCGAAGGTTCGCCGCTGCCGCTGCCGGCGAGCGTGCCCTCGACGGCCAGCAGGCCGGGGACGGTGGCGGTCGCGGCGGTGTAGGCGAGCACCGTGAAGACCGGCGCATCCGGCGACGCATCGACCGACAGGGCGACGATGCGGCCCTTCTGCAGCACGAGCCGCAACGCGCTGCCCTGCCCCGGCGTGAGCGGGCCGCCGGCCACCGTGCCGGGTGCGATCGGCCATGAGGTCCGGACGGGCGTCGATTGCAGCAGCTCGACGCCGTTGAGCAGCAGGCGCGCCAGGCGCGGCGCGGCATCGAATGCGCCGCCGGCCAGCCGGGCGCGCAGCCAGTACTGCGGCTGTGCGATGCGCCCGAGCACGCTGGCCTTCATCGCCGCCCCCGGCCGCACGCGCAATGCACCGCTGAGGCTGAACGCGCGCGTGTCGTCGACCACGTCGAGCGGCAGCCAGCGGCCCGCGGCGCCGTCGTCGGCGAAGTACTCCCAGGCGAGCCGCACGCCGTGATGCAGCAGCGGCCCGCTCGCCGCCGCGGCGATGCGCGCCCGCTCGGCCGGCCCCGCCTGCTCGCCTTCGACGCAGGCGAAGAGCTGCGACCAGCGGCCGCTCGGCAAGGCCTGGTCGAAGCCGAGCTGGAACTCCGCGCCGATCGCCGGGTCGTCGCCGAAAGCCGCGAACACGTCCTGCCGCGTCCAGGCGGCGCTCAGGTTGTGGAAGCCGGCCCCGTCCTTGCGCTGCACGGCGCGCAGGCCGGCGGCCACCACGTCGATCGCGCCGGACGAGCGCAGCAGCGCCGCCGTCGCATCGAGCCGCAGGCCGGCGAACTCGGTGCCCGCCGGCAGCGTCACCGGCGCCGCGCCCGACGTCACGCGCAGCTCGCTCACCAGTGTCGCGGGACGCGGCGGCTCGGGGCGGACGTCCATCAGCGCGAGCAGGCGCCGCTTCTGTGCGTCGGTGAAGCGGTTCAGCCGGTAGATGTCCCGCTCGGTCACCGCGGCCAGCAACTCCATCAGCGTGATGCCGGGATCGGAGGCGTTGTGGTCGGTCCACTCCGGCGCATGCAGCGGGATCAGCGCACGGCCCTGTTCGACCAGGTCCGACCAGCGGCGATCGTCGAGATGGGGCAATGCGATCGGCATGGCGTTCAGGCTCCCGATTCGTCGATGCGCAGCACGATCGGCCCGGCCGCGACCACCTGGTCGTCGCCGACGCGCACCGATTCGCCCTGCGGCACGCCGCCGATGACGAGGTCGAGCGCCTCGATGCAGTCGACGCCGTGCGTGCGTTCGAGTACGGCCGCGACATCCGACATGAACACGTCGCGCCCGAGTTCCCAGCCGCTGCCGTTCGGTCCGCCGACGACCGGGTGCAGGAAGCGTTCGAGGGTGTCGCGCACGGCCCGCTCCACGGCGCCGGCCTGGCTCGCGTCGATCGGCACGATGCGGGCCGTGACGCCGACCGGCAGGTAGGCCGGGCCGGTGACATGGATGCGGTGCAGGGCCGCGAGATCGGCGGGCGCGCGCGCTTCGATGTGCTTGCGCACGCGCTCGCGCAGGCCGAACGACGGGTAGGGTTGCGGCTCCAGGCTGCCCGGCACGATGAGCACGGTGACCCAGCCCGCCAACGTCTGCCCGGACGGGCTGCGGCCCGCGATGGCACGCACCATCTTCACCGACGGCGAGGCCTCGACCGCGAGCGTTTCGTAGTCGGCCGGCGCCAGCGCGCGGCCGCGGTGGCGGATCGTCCGCGGGCCGCGCTCGAGCACCGCCGACGCGGCTTCGCCATCCGCCCCGCCCTCGGCCGCGCGCGGGTTGAACACCGCCTCGATGCCCGGCACCACGCCCAGCAGTTGCGCGATCGCACCGGCGGCGACGTTGCCCTTGGAGCCGCCGCCGACGCTCACCTGGCGAACCAGGATGGCCGCGCCGGCCGGCGGCACGCGGCCCGCTGCGCCATCGCCGAAGTCGACGCGCCCGCTGCTCGCATCGAGCGCGTAGTGCCGGTCGGTCGGCGACGAGAAGAACAGCTGCTCGCGCCGCTGCCACAGCACCCAGGCCTCGGTCACCTGCTTCTGCCGGTTGCGCGTGAGGCGCAGCGGGCCGAGCGAGACGCTGGTGCCGGTGGATTCGAGTGCCAGCAGGCGTTCCAGCTGCCCGAGCACGCTGCTGTCGCCGTTCCACAGCTCCATCGCGAGGATGCGCCACTCGACGTTGGCGCGCGCACCGCCGAGCTCGCGCACCTCGATGCGCTCGCCGGCCAGCACCGGGGTCTGCGTCAGCGCGAACACCTGGTCGGGCGTGCCGTTGCTGGTGCCCAGCGGCAGGTCGTTGAGCGTGTGGCGCTCGCTGGCCCACACGGCGTTGACGTTCAGGCTGCGCAAGACCGGCTCGCCCGGTGGGCCGTCTTCCTTCAGGCGCGCACGCAGCCAGTGGTGCGGCGCGTCGAAGCGCGCCAGTTCGCTGTCGTCGGCTTGCGCGAGCACGTTGACGATGCCCGGCCGGCGCAGGTAGCCGGTCTCGTCGTCGGCCGGCGTGCGCGACCATTCGAAGCCGTCCCAGTACTCCCAGGCCAGCGCCGGCCCGGCCAGCGTGTCGGGGGCTTCGACGACGTCGAAGAAGAGCCCGAGCTGGTCGACCGGCGGCGCCTTGTCGAAGCCGAGGTAGAGCGCGGGCGTGAGGTCGACGACGCGCTCGAAGGGTGCGAAGGTGTTGCCGGGCCACATCGCCTCGGCGCTGCGCTCGGTGTACCGGAAGTCGTTGTACGCCAGCACGCGCTCGGCATGGAAGGGACCGTACTGCCACGTGTAGCCGATCGCGAAGGCGCCCAGCACCGGCGGTTGCGCGACGACGTAGGTGAAGCTGTTGCCGTTGTTGCCGACCGCATCGCTGTTGAAGTGGACGGTCTGCTTGAAGCCGAAGGAGCCGCTTTGCAGGCGCACGCGCACCCAGCGCGCCTCCTGCTGGTTGACGCTGACGGGCACCATGTCGAGCGGCACCGTGAAGTCGATCACCTCGGTGCGGTCGAGGTCGAGCCTGGAGCCGGCGAAGTTCGAGCTCACCGCGAGCGGCGCCCACATGCGGCTGTTCCAGTACTCCCAGTCGAGCTGGTGCCCGAGCGCCTGCGAGCCCGAGATCGCGCCCTCGTCCTGCGGCGACAGCGTGCGCCCGAGGTAGATGCGCACCTTCGCGAGCGGCTTGCCGAAGGCCTCCTCGCTGGCGAAGTAGAAGGTCGAGCCCGGCTGCGGCTGCTGGCCCAGCGGGTAGAAGGGCTTGCTGACGTCGAGCGCGCTGCCGTCGGCGAAAGCCTTGTCGGGCGCCAGGCCGACCACCGAGAGCCCGAGGTTCACGACCGTCCTCGCGGCCGAAGGCGCGGGGTTCGCGAGCCTGGCCGCATCCGGCGCGGAGAAGGCGATGCCCGCGAAGGCGACGTCGAAGAGGTAGTTGCGCGCGAAGTTGACGTTGGCGATCGAGTAGCTGCCGTCCACGCCGGTGGGCTGCGAGGTGTAGGCCGCGCGCGTCGGATCGGCAGGATCGGTCAGGCGCACCACCGCGCCTTCGACCGGCCGGCCCGCGTCGTTGCTGACGATGCCCTTCAGGCTGTTCGGCGCCGACGGCACCGGCCCCGAGGCGCTGAAGCTCAGCAGCCCGGGGCTGTTCGCCACGGCCGCCGGTGCGACCGCCGGGCCGACCGCGATGCGCCCGCCCAGCGCCCCGTTGACCGTGCTCGACAGCCGGATGGTGTCGACCTCGGGCAGCGACTGGCCCGGATCCGGCGGCAGCGCCTGGTCGAGCCGCGCCCGCAGCCAGTAGCCGTCGACGGCGTCGACCTGGGTCTTCGCGGCCGAGGCGCAATCGGTCTCGAGCAGGAAGCTGCCGCTCTGCGTGAATCCGTCGGTGCTGTCGAAGTCGGGCGTGGCTGTGCCGCTGCACTCGGTGCTGGTGGCGACGAAGCCGCGCCAGGTGACGCCGTCCCAGTACTCCCAGACGACTGCGAGCGCGCTGCTCGCGCCATGCTGCAGTTCGAACTCGACCGACAGCTTGACCCGCCCCGACAGCGCGAGCAGCACCGGATGCGACAGGTAGAGCGCATGCGGCGTCGGCTGCAGCAGCCGCGCCGCGAAGGGTTCGACCGGCTCGCCGGCCCGGTAGGCGGCGCTGTGGTCGATGTACTCGTCGCGGCCCGGCCACAGGCTCACCACCTGCACGAGCCTGCCGGCCGTGACGCCGACCGCCCGCTCGGTCTCGAACAGGATCTGCTCGGTGCTGCCGGCCGGCGGCGCCGCCCCCACCGGCGTGCGGGCCGGCGCCGAGCCCCCGCTCGCCTGGTCCGACAGCCGGAACACCACCGGGGCACGCGCCTCCTGCGCGGGCACCAGGCTCAGGCCCGCGACGTCGAGGAAGCCGAGCTTGAGCTTGGCCGGCACCTGGCCGAGGCGTTGCGCGACGGCTTCGAGGTAGCGCGCCGCGATCGCGGCCAGCCCGGCGCCGGCGCTCTTGTCCGCCGCCAGCCACTCGGGCGTGTAGCCGATGCGGCGCGCGAGGATCTGCGCCAGCAGCGCCTGCGCATCGCGGCCATCGAGCTCGACCGTGGGCTTGGTGTTCACTGCGCCGATCCTTCCTCGAGGTAGAAGGGGTAGACCAGGTTGGCATGCGAGTTGGTCGCGCGCACGCGGTAGCTCATCTGGATCAGCACCTTGCCGACGTCCGCCACGTCGGCGGTCGCGGCCACGGCCTCGACGTCGATGCGCGGCTCCCAGTCGACCAGCGCCTCCAGCACGCGCTGGCGCAGCGCTTCCAGCGTCGACGGGTTCAGCGGCTCGAACACGAAGGCGCGCAGGCCGGCGCCGAAGTCCGGGCGCATCGCGCGCTCGCCGGGATCAGTGCCGAGGATGATGAGGATCGCCTGCCGCACGTCCTCGTCGTAGGCGGAGGTGGCGGCCTGGCCGGCCTCGACCCGCACCGGGAAGGCCCAGCCCCTGCCGAGGAAGGTCGATGAGATCTGGGGCGCGGCCATCGCATCAGCCTCCGATTTCCACCAGCGGGCAACCCATCACGATGGGGGCACCGCAGCCGCTCATGTCGCCCATGCGGGCCGCGGGCCGCCCGCCGATCAGCACCGTCGCGCTGCCCTTGGCGATCGGCGTCGGCGGGTGCGGCCCGGCCGGCGGCGGCATCGAGCAGGCATGCAGGTCGCCCACCACGGCCGCCGGCAGGCCGCCGATCAGCACCATGGGCACGCCCGGCCCGGTGATGACGCCGGGGTGCGCTGTCGGGTCGCCGACTCTGGCTGCGGGAGGCATGGTGTGGTCCTGGCGTCAGTTGAGCTTGATCGGCAGGCCCTGCACGCTGCAGGGTCCGGTGGACTGGATGTTGACCATCGCGCCCTTGATGTCGACCTGCTGCAGGCCCTCGAGCGAGAGCTGCAGGGCCTTGAGCTCGATCTTCAGCGCCGACTGCACGGTGATGGTCTGCGACTTGTTGTCCATCGCGATCGACAGCGTGCCGGCGGTGTTCTCCAGCTTGATCTGCAGCGGGTCGATGGTGATCTTCTGCTGCGTGCTGCTGGTGATGGTGATCGACTGCAGTGCATCGTCGAACTCCACCTCGTGGCCCAGGCCGCCGGCCAGGCCGGTCTTGATGACGCGCTTGACGAGGAAGTCGCTCTGCAGCGTGAGCGGCGGGCGGTCCCCGGTGCTCCACAGGCCGCCGAGCACGTAGGCCGCGCTCGCATCGTTCTGCGCGAAGGCGACCAGCACCTCGTCGTCGATCTGCGGCACCCACACGAAGCCGCGGCCCGAGCCGCCGCCGACGGACGGCAGGCGGCACCACGGCTCCATGCCCGGGATCGACGGGATGCGCACCTGCACGCGGCCCTCGGACATCGCGTCCAGGTTGTTGGTGACGACGCCCGGCGAGATCGCGAAGCCCTCGTGCAGTGACTCGACGCCGAGCTGGTCCAGGCGTTCGAAGAGTTGGTCATCCATGGCGCGCGTCCCTGCTCATACCGTGAACTGCCCTTGCAGCCGCACCAGGCCGCCGCGCCCCTTGGGCAGCGGGATGGCGCCGAACCAGACCTCCTTGCGGGCCTGGAAGCTGGTGCGGTAGCCGCCGCCGTCGAGGGTGTGGGTGGCCGAGGTGATGCGGTACAGGCCGCCGAACTGGTCGCCCAGCCCTTCGAGGTTCACCACCCGGCTCGCCTTGATGCGCGGATCGCCGACCGTGCTGCCCGACCCGGTCAGCCGGTTGTTCAGCTTGGGCAGCAGCTCGGTGAGGATCTTGAACGGCGCCGTGGCGTAGCTCGTCGGCTTGATGGTCGTCACCTTGCCGGGCGCGAGCAGCTCGCCGAGCTGGCCGCCGGGCGTGATCGAGAGCTTGAACATCGCGCGGTCGTAGTCCCAGTTGAGCGCGATGGTGAAATCCATCTTGATGCTGTCGACCCAGACCTTGGCGGCCACGCCCTCGATGTCGCCCACGGTCGTGATGCGCGGCGTGAATTCGGTCAGCGTGGCGCCCCACTTGAGCGTCAGGCTGGGCGCGTAGTCCTGGATCAGGAACTGGAACTTGAGCACGCGGCCGTGCGGCTCGGCGGTGTGGTCGATRTACATCTGCCAGCCGTTCTCCTTCGCGACCTCGGTGAGGAACTGGAAGTCGTTGACGCCGCTTTGCTTGCGCACCGCCATCTGCGCGAACTGCGGGAAGGCGAGGAAGGTCGCCAGGCCGACCAGCGTCGACAGCGTGCCGCCGACCGGATCGAGCTCGGGGATCAGCGCATTGCTGCCGGCCACCAGCGCGGCGACCGCCGCATCGGGCAGCGGGAAGTTGCCGACCGACGGAATCTTGATCGCGAAGGCGCGGTCCTTGGTGCCCACCGACAGCCGCTGCAGGTAGTCCTGCGCGGTGAGCCGGATCATCGGGATGCCGCTCGACGGGAACGAGGGCTCGATGCCGGTGATCTCGCCGACGAACACCTCCTCGAGCGGCCCCGGCGCATAGCCCATCGACAGCCGGAACTCGTGGTTGACCTGCAGCAGCGGGTGGTCGAGCCATTGCAGCGAGGTGTTGGCGATGCTGAGCTCGACCCGGTCGGCGCCTTCCATGCCGTCGGTGTGGCTGACGCTCACGATCGACGCGCGCAGCGCCGCGGGAATCGCGTCGCCGTCGATGCGGATCGAGAATTCGGGAGCGAGGCGCATCAGGAGGTCACCTCGCCGGTAGCGGGATCGGTGAACGGCAGCGCCGGTACCTTCAAGGCCTGGCCCGGCACGATGCTGCGCGGGTCGTCGATGCCGTTGGCGATCGCGATCGGGCGCCACAGCGCCGGGTCTTCGTAGAAGCGATGCGCGATGGCCGGCAGCGAATCGCCGCGCTGCACGGTCCAGCCCTTGCTGAAATCGGCCGTCTGGCGGTTGACCTCCTTGGCCTCGCGCTCGGGGTCGATGAACTCGCTGAAGCTCACCGTGATGCGCGCCCGCGTCGGCCGGCCGTCCTCGAGGAACTTGATGAACTTCTGGTTGGCGCGTGCCAGCACGCAGCGCAGCTGCAGCGAGCCCCAGGCGACGCGCAGCACCGGCGGCGCATGCAGTTCGGAATCGATCTTCAGGAGGTCGACCACCTTCTGCGTCTGCTCGCGCACGTCGGCGCGCGTATCGGTGGTGTCGAAGAACAGCTCCATCTCGAGCGTGCGCAGGTTGCCGTGCACGAACTGCAGGATCGGCGAGCCCAGGCCCGGGATCGCCTGCGAGGCGAAGTTGTTGTCCTTGTTGAGGCTGTACTCCTCGGGATTGAACATCACGTCGAACTGCGCGCCGGTGTGCTCGACGGTGATGCGTGCCTTGGCCAGTGCCATTGCTCAGACCCTCCCCATGCGTTCGCGGTAGGCGACGAGGCGGCGGTCGATCTGCTGGATCACCAGGCTCGTGAGCGACTCGACGTTGACGGCCGGGGCAGCGGGCGCGGACACGGACCGCGGCTCCTGCGCGTGCGGGCGCGTGGCCGCGACCTGCAGGGCGGCCTGCGCCTCGGTGGCCGCGGCGCGTGCGGCGGCCTTCTGC